>NZ_CAQLEL010000009.1:0-27289 GCF_948826705.1 uncultured Ligilactobacillus sp. | reverse complement strand
TTCATGCGTGAAAAAATGCCACATACGCTCTTGCAAATGCTTTTACGTGGATCAAATGCAGTTGGTTATCAAAACTACCCAGATAACGTCTTAAAAGCATTTATCGATAAGAGTGCAGCTAATGGGGTCGATGTTTTTAGGATCTTTGATAGTTTGAACTGGATCGAACAAATGGAAAAGAGCATTCGATATGTACGAGATACAGGCAAGATAGCTGAAGGTACGATGTGTTACACCGGAGATATTTTAGATAAGAATGAAACTAAATATACTTTGGCTTACTATGAAAATTTGGCTAAACAATTAGTTGATGCAGGTTCACAGATCATTGGTATCAAAGATATGGCCGGTTTACTCAAACCAAAAGCTGCCTTTGAGTTGGTCGGAGCTTTGAAGCAAAAAGTTGATGTGCCGATCCACTTGCATACGCATGATACAACTGGAAATGGGGTCTCAACTTATGTGGCTGCAACTAAAGCAGGTGTCGATATTGTCGATACAGCTATGAGCTCGCTTTCTGGAACAACAAGTCAACCAAGTATGGGAAGTTTCTATTACGCATTGGAAGAAGATGCACGCCAACCAAAACTTGAAATGGAAAATGTTGAAAAGATCAATCAATATTGGCAAGGAGTAAAACCGTTCTACCAAGCCTTCATGAATGGGATGACCTCGCCGCAAACTGATATTTATCAAACAGGGATGCCAGGGGGTCAATATTCTAACTTACAACAACAAGCTAAAGCATTGGGGATCGATGACTTTGAATTAGTTAAGCAAACTTATCGCGATGTCAATGAACTTTTAGGTGATATCATCAAGGTCACACCAAGTTCAAAAGTTGTTGGTGACTTTGCGATCTTTATGATCCAAAATAACTTGACTAAAGATAACATCTTGACTCGTGGTCAACAACTCGATTTCCCTGAATCTGTAGTTGATTTCTTCTACGGTGATCTTGGCCAACCATATGGTGGTTTCCCAGATAAATTGCAAAAAGTTGTCTTAAAGGACAAAAAGCCGATCACTGTTCGTCCAGGGAGTTTAGCAAAGCCAGTTGATTTTGCTAAGATGGAACAAGAATTGATAGAAAAGATCAAGCGTAAACCAACGGCTGAAGAAGTATTGAGCTATATTCTTTACCCAGATGTCTTCATGGGATATGAAGAAAATACAAAACGCTTTGGTTCAATGGGCGTCTTGGATACGACGACGTTTTATCAAGGGATGCGTCCAGGTGAAACGGTTCGGGTCAAATTTAGACCAGGTCGTTCTTCGATCTTTAGATTGGATTCGATCTCTGATGCTGATGAAGATGGTAATCGCAGTCTTTTCTTCTCAGTCAACGGTCAAAACTTGCAGATCGTGATCCATGATAAGAGTAAGGAAGCTAAGGTCAATGCTATTCCTAAGGCTGAACCAACTAATCCAAATCATATTGGGGCAACATTGAGTGGTTCGGTGCTAAACGTCTTAGTCAAAAAAGACCAAGTCGTTAAGAAGGGTGAACCGTTGGTAGTTACCGAAGCGATGAAGATGGAAACCACGATCAAAGCGCCATTTGATGGTAAAGTGACTCATATTTATGTTAAAGATGGCGATGTTTTGGCAAGTCAAGATCTGCTGCTTGAATTAGAGCCTGTTAAATAATGTTTGATCGCAACTTTTGGAAAAAGACGTGTGTGTGTTTTGTGATCATTTTGCCTGTTTTGTATTTATTGGCGATCTTTACAAGTGATGACAAGACAGATAAAAAAGAGTTGTCTCATTCAAATGAACCACACGCACAAGTTGTTCCTAAAGTAACTAAATTAAAAACGCAAGGTTTGGCACGCTATATTGGCGTGTCAAATCTTGCGTTTAGCGCTGATTTTGGTCAACCAACGCAAGTGATCACCAGTGCAGAAAATATCGAATGGCAGCAGTACCGCTGGGAAGATAAAACATATATGTTGGTCGGGATCAATAAATATAGCACTAAAGTCTGTGCGATCTATCTTTTAGGAGGATCACCACTGGCAAGTGAGCTAAAAAATGGTTTGAAAAAAAGCGAATTACAACAAAAATTTCCTCTAGCTATGGATTTTAAACTCAGATCAAATGAACAAACGGCACAGATAAAGTTGAATCAGACCGATATAGAGACAAAACCCTTGATCGCATTTAAAAATGGTAGTTATGCAGTGAGTTATTTTTCTAGAGTGACTAAAAAAGTAGTTGCAGTGGAATATCTCGATAAAGAAGAATTACTGCGTAGTGATCTATATCAGGTAAGTTCGCAAACGCCTTTACCAGTGCGCTATAGTACGGATGTTTTATCCTCTGATGATCAAGATACGATGATACAGGGGATCTGGGAAGTTTTAACTTTTGAACGGGCACAGAGAAAAGTGGCGCAGTTGAGCCAGAGTGAAGATGCGACAGCCGTAGCTCAAAGAATAAGTCAAACGTTAGAAAAAGATCCTAAAAAATATTTGCCCAAAAAACAATTAAAACAGTACTGGCGACTTAAAGCAGATCGTTTAAATGACGTCAAAGTTTTACAATTAACGCCCAAAGATATATCAGCACAATTATTATCAGATGCACAAGTTGATGCAGATCGCTTTGAAATATATATCAGTGGACCAGTCGTGAATCCAGTGCAGTTAGTAGCAACGACGGGAAAAAATCAAAGCTTTTGGAATAATATTTTGTTTTCTAAAAATACAAAAATTGGATTTGATTATGAAAATTCGTGCTTGATCGTAGTTTATGATAAAAATGAATAAAATATTTGAAAAATGATGATACAATAGTAGAAGATATGTAGGTGATAAAAAGATGGCTTTTGAAGCGAAAAAACGTCGTGGCGTGATCGTATATCTTTATCATTTGCGCCAAAGTAAACAATTAAGACGTTACGGTAATCTTCAGTATGTTTCACGCAAGATGAAGTATGCCTTGATTTATATGGATGAGGTAGATGTAAAAAAGACGGTCGAAAAATTGAAACAGTTACGTTTTGTTAAAGAAGTCGAGATCTCAAATCGACCTGATATCACGACAGAATTTTCCAAACAAGATCATCAAGCATATAAACTGACTGAAGAAGATCAAGAAAAGTTTAGTTAAAGATATATTTATTTGGTAAAATAAAAAACAATGTCATAAGTTGCGTTATTACTAGCGTGGCAATTGACAATAAAAGAGAGCTGAAATTGTATGAGAGTTGTAGCAGGAGAATATGGGGGGCGTCGTTTAAAGGCGGTACCTGGAATGAAGACCCGTCCTACGACGGATAAAGTTAAAGAAGCGATGTTTAATATCATTGGACCATATTTAGATGGAGGCCAAGTTTTAGATCTATTTGCTGGTTCGGGTGGTCTTAGTATCGAAGCTGTTTCACGTGGTGCTGACCATGCGACTTTGGTAGACCGACAATATCAAGCGATCAAAACGATCCATGAAAATTTGAGCGTTACCAAAGAAGAAGAGAAATTCACAGTGCTAAAAGGTGATGCCTATAAAATGCTCAGTAAGTTAGCTAAACAAGGGCAGAGCTTTGATCATGTTTTCCTTGATCCACCATATAAAAAACAACAGATCTTAGAATTGATGGATCAACTAAAACAATTAGGACTTTTAAATGCCGATGCTTTGATAATTTGTGAAACAGATCAAGTTGCTGATCTGCCTGAAGAATTGGCTGATTTTGAACTTATTAAAAAAGCCGATTATGGGATCACAGAATTAACGTTTTATCGTTATAAGGAAGTGAACTGAAATGAAGGCGATCTTTCCCGGAAGTTTTGATCCTGTAACAAATGGACATTTAGATATCATTAAACGCAGTGCAGCGATATTTGATGAAGTGTTTGTCGTGGTTTTGACTAATACCGCTAAAAAGCCGATGTTTTCGGCAAATGAACGGCAGAGTTTTATTCAAAAAGCAACTGAAAAAATGCCTAATGTCAAGGTTTTAGCTAAGGAAGCTGATTTAACCGTGAATGTTGCTCGAACATTAGAAGCCCAAGTCATCATTCGTTCGGTCAGAAATACTCAAGATCTCGAATTTGAGCAAAGTATTGCAGCTATGAACAAAGAACTGGCACCAAAGATCGAGACTTTGATCTTATTGACCGATCCCAAGTATGCCTTTTTGTCATCGTCTTTGGTCAAAGAAGTTGCACGCTTTAAAGGTGAATTGGGTAATTTAGTTCCGCCGATCGTTCAAGCAGCATTAAGTGAAAAATAATTTTTAAGAGTAGGAAATATTTCCTGCTCTTTTTTCGTATCTATATAATAGGGGGCGAGAAAATGAATAATTGGTATGATTTTCTGATGGAATATAAGTGGCGCTTTATTTCAGGTGGTATTTTAGCAGTGATCTTAGCTATTGTAGGTGTATTTGGATTTGAACATTCAGCTGCGAATACAGCTGAAGTTTTTGCGCCAAGTTCTTCAAGTCATCAAGTGATTCGATCAGTTAAGCAAAAGAAAACAGTGGGCTATGTATATGTAGATGTTAAAGGTGAAGTCAACCATCCAGGGTTATATAAGCTTTCGGCTAGTGACCATGTGAGGCGATGCGATCGCTAGCGCTGGTGGTCCAACAGCTCAAGCAGAAGTTTCACAGCTAAACTACGCCAAAAAACTGACTGACCAACTATTGATATATGTTCCTAAGCAAGGGGCAACTGCTACTAGTGCTCAAACAGCAGCTGCTCCAGCAGATCCACAGACTTCTTTGACCGTAAATGCATCGGGAGCAAACGGTAGTAAAGTGAACTTAAATACAGCGACCAAAGAACAGCTGATGCAAGTCGATGGGATCGGTGATAAAAAAGCGACAAAGATCATCGAATATCGGCAACAGCATGGCTCGTTCAAACAATTATCTGAATTAAAGGATATTTCGGGTATTGGTGATAAAACGTATCAGAAATTGAGTAAGTCTTTAACGATATAGGCAATAATAGTTATCTTTGATATACTATTACTAATTTAGAGATGACGAGGTAGGAAAAATGGAAAAACGTATCCCTTGGGATCAATATTTTATGTTACAAGCAGTTTTGCTATCGTTACGGAGTACTTGTACACGTTTATCTGTAGGGGCGATCTTGGTCAGAGATCAGCGAATGATCGCCGGTGGATATAATGGCTCAGTTTCAGGTGATAAGCATTGCATTGATGACGGTTGCTATATGGTCGATGGGCATTGTTTACGCACGATCCATGCCGAGATGAATGCCGTTTTGCAATGTGCTAAGTTTGGGATCCCCACAGATGGGGCAGAACTTTATGTCACGGATTTTCCATGTCTGCAATGCACTAAGATGTTATTACAAGCAGGGGTCAAAAAGATCTACTATCTCAGAAATTACAACAATGACCCTTATGCACTCGAATTGTTGAAGTTAAAAGAAGTTGCACTCGAGCAAGTCAAACTCGATAAGGAATATATTGACACTGCTTTGTTCAAGCAATTGGTCGCTAAAGGAGAACCTAAGTGATCCAAGTCATGCTTTTATTGACAGCCTTTGTAGCTGTCAGTTTAAGTTTTTGGATACTTGACCATACTTGGATAGCAGGGGTGGTCGTGTTAGTTTTATTCTTAAGGCTGTTGGCTACTAAAAATGTTCAATTGATCAGTAGTGTGCTAGTGGTTTGTGTGATTTTTAGTATCCGGTTTTATACTTGGCAACAAAATGCACGCCAAGTCATGCAAGTTACACCATATGTGACCCAGAAACAACATTTGCTGATCTACAGTGATGAAATTAAGATAAACGGTGAGCTATTAACTTTTAAGGCTTGGTGGTGGGAAAAACGTCAGTGGGTGAATGGATATTATCGGATCCGGACTTTAGCTGAAAAAAAGACATTATTGCAATTGAATAAGACTAAGATCTGGGATGTGGCGGGGAAAGTTTTACCTTTACAAGCACCGACCAATGAGGCTCAATTTGATTGGCGCCGTTTTTACCAAGGAAAGAACATATTTTTAACTTTTGCTGTGAAACATTATACTTTGCAAAAGGTACCACTAGGACAAATGGCGTGGCGCGGGAGGTTGCACGATCTACGACAAGCGTTACGTTCAACGTTAAAAGTGCTTCCTCGACCATTGGATTGGTATAGTGCTACCTTGCTATTGGGAATAAGATTGGCTGATGCTGATAAAACTTTAGCCGATATCACGCGATTGGGATTGTTGTATCTATTTAGTTTATCTGGCCTCCATGTTTTCTATGTAGTTAAAACTTTACGTCATTTATTAAAGCTATTGCGTTTACCAAAATGGCTAGAGATCTTAGCAGTTTTGGGAGTTTTACCTGTTTATGCGATCTTGGGTGGAGCCTCTGCGAGTTTAGTACGTGCAGTCTGGATGTGTGGGATAAAACTGGCAACTGGTCTCATAAAAGGAGTACATTTAAAACCAGCCACTATTTGGGCAATAGTTTTATTGCTTGAATTATGGTGTTATCCAGCGTTATTTTATCAGCTAGGGGCACAACTGAGCTATCTTTTGACTCTGGTGATCGTTACAAGTAAAACGAGTTTGAACTGGCTGTTTAATTTGAAGCTAAATGCTTTTAGTGCACCACTCGTACTATATTATACATATCAGTGGAATTTCTTGACCTTTTTGATAACGGGTTGGATGAATCTGATCTTTGAGTATATTATTTTACCAGTGACATTTATCGGTGCAGTGATCCCTTTTTTGCAGAATTTAGCAGCCCATATCTTACAGCTGATCTCAAATGGCTTAACTTTATTAGCGCGCTCGCCAAGTAATTTTGTTTTAGGTAGACCACCACTGATAATGGTCTTGTTTTGGTTGGGCGTATTATTGTGGTTGCAAGGTAGTTCTAAAAAACTTCGCTGGTCAGCTTTGTTGGGGATGAGTTATTTTTTGACCTTTTTATTGTTACGCTATCCTTTGAGCAGTGAGGTCGTGTATTTTGATATAGGACAAGGTGACTGCACTTTGATCAGGGAACGCTTTTCGCGTCGTGTGATCTTGATCGATACTGGGGGCAAAGTTCATTTCGCAATGCCCAACTGGAAAAAGTATCCTACTAAGACAAGTGGTGAAACGATCGTAGCTAATTATTTGTTAAGTAAAGGGATCACCCAGATCGACCAACTATATTTGACACATCAAGATGCAGATCATGTTGGAAATTTTCCGAGCTTGAGCCAATTGATCAAGATCAAACAGATCATCGTACCAGCTGGAATGGAAGATCTCCCTAGTTTTAAGCGTCGGTTGGCTAAGTCGGCCGTTGCACCTAAAGCAGTTAAGGGCGTAACTGATAAGGTAAGATTATCTGATCCACACTTGAAGTTACTGCATCCTTTTACCCGTGGCCAAGGAACAAATGCAGATTCGCTCGTTTTGTGGCTCGATTTTTATGGCTTAAAATGTATTTTTACAGGTGATCTTGATCGCAAAGGAGAACTTGCAGTCATCAAGAAATACCCTAATTTGACAGCAGCTGTGTTAAAGACTGGGCATCATGGAAGTAAGACAGCGACTGATCCAAAATTTGTACGACAATTAGCCCCAAAAGTTGCGCTCATTTCTGCTGGTCAGCATAATCGATATGGTCACCCCAATAAAGAAACGTTAGTGACTTTACAAAATGCAAAAGTTCCGTACTATGTGACGGCTAGAGTCGGGATGATAAAATTTACTGAAATGTTAGGCCATTTCTCATTTTGGAATCTTAAAGATAATTAGAGCTAACAGGATAAATATGGTATGATTGTTAAATCAGAATAATAGCAGAAGAAGGGAAGCGAGCTTTGGTTAAAACTATGGTGACAGTAGAAAAAGTCTTAAATGACATTGAAAAAAATCAGATGGCACCAGTTTATTTGGTTGTAGGCGAAGAACAGGTCAATGCTGAAAAGATCAAACAAAAACTGATCGCCAATTTCCCAGAAGAAGAACGTGAATTCAATATTGGAGTTTATGATATGGAGGAGGTAACGCTATCAACTGCGCTAGCCGACGCGATGTCAGTACCGTTTTTTGGGGAAAAACGTCTCGTGTTTATAAATCGACCGTACTTTTTGACTGGTGAAGCTAAAAAGCTAAAACTCGAACATGATCTAGATGAATTGATCGCTTATGTAAATGATCCTGAACCAACGACTGTATTAGTTTTGATGGCACCTTATGCTAAGCTAGATGAGCGTAAAAAAGTGGTCAAACAGGTCAAGCAAAAAGCTGTTGTAGTCGACAATAGTCCACTGACAGAAATGGCTGTACGTAAGTATTTATCAGCAGAGTTGGCTCGAAAAGGCTATACGATCGATCCGGAGGCTTTAGAGATCTTATTGCAACGAACTGACGCTAATTTGACCACGATCGCTAATGAGTTACCAAAACTACTATTGGTAGCTGAAGATAAACAGATCACTGTCAATGAAGTATCTGCGATGGTCTCACGCTCTTTAGAACAAAATGTGTTTGATCTAGTCGAACTTGTTTTGCAAAAAGATACGGCTAAAGCTTTGGAATTATATCGGGATCTATTGCAACAAAAAGAAGAACCTCTAAAGATCAATGCGATCTTAGAAGGTCAATTCCGGTTATTGCTTCAAGTTGAGATCTTACAAAAACATGGCTATGCTCAAGGCAATATTGCAAGTACGTTAAAAGTCCATCCGTATCGGGTCAAATTGGCTTTGCAAAAAACGCGGGTCTTTAAGCGCCAAGATTTAAAAAATGCCTATCTAGGCCTGATCCATATTGAGGAACGCTTGAAAACTACGACGCAAGAGCCAGAATTACTCTTTCAACTATTTATGCTTAATTTTGCTCAAAAAGCAGTCGTGGTATAACAAAAAAGAGCTTGGAATTTTCATTTCCAAGCTCTTTTTTGTTATCATTCATTATTTAGCTAAACGTGCAGCCATACGAGACTTGTCACGCGCAGCCTTGTTAGCTTTGATCAAGCCTTTAGAATGTGCGCGGTCAACAGCTGAAACTGCTTCGCGGTAGAGTTTTTCAACATCTTCTGCACCTGCAGTCTTAGCTTTTTCAAATTTTTTGATTGCTGTACGCATCTTGCTTAATTCAGCAGAGTTACGAGCGTTAGCTTTTTCGTTTGTTTTTACACGTTCGATTGCGGATTTGATAATTGGCATGAATGTCACCTCCACCTGTATGATCCGTAACGGTATCATCTAAATTTTCAACATATCTCATTATACAAGAGCGTTTTAAACAATGCAACAGAAAAATGAATTTGATGTCAAGAAATATTCCTTGACACTTACTCATAAATTTAAGACTTGCATTTTAAAGCAAAATCTAGTAGATTAGATTAAGTACAGATGTACCGGACCTATAACTTAGTTTGGCGACGACACCGACGACTTACTCGGTTTTAGGCAGAATTTTTGAAAGGTGGAAATACAATGGCTATTTCAAACGAAAAGAAAAACGAAATCATGAAAAAGTATGCACGTCATGAAGGCGATACAGGTTCAGCAGAAGTTCAAATCGCTGTTTTGACTGCAGATATCAATGAACTTAACGAACACGTACGTAGCCACAAGAAGGACTTTGCTTCCCAACGTGGTTTGATGAAGAAGATCGGTCATCGTCGTAACTTGTTGGCATACTTGCGTAACAAGGACGTTCAACGTTACCGTGAATTGATCAAGAGCTTAGGCTTGCGTCGTTAATCTCATTTTGAAGTGTTGCTAGAAGTGATTCTAGCAACACTTTTTTTCTGCCTGGATATAATTATTAACTGGTACCGTAATTATGGTATAATCATATATTGATAGGTCGATTTTCGACCCGTGTTAAATATGATAATTAAAATATTTTATACAAAAATCTAAAACAGAGGTGAGAATATGAGTGATATAAAGATCATTTCACTTGGTGGCGTACGTGAAAATGCTAAGAATATGTATGCTATTGAAGTGAATGATGATATTTACATCCTAGATTGTGGATTGAAATATCCTGAAAATGAATTATTAGGGATCGATATCGTGATTCCTGATTTTGAATATTTACGTCAAAATGCGCGCCGGATCGTCGGGGTGTTTTTGACACATGGACATGCTGATGCGATCGGAGCTTTACCATATTTCGTAAGTGAGTTTGATGTACCTGTCTTTGGTTCGGAATTGACGATCGCCTTAGCTAAAATCGCTTGTGAAAATGAAGAGATAGCAAAGAATTTTAATGATTTTCATGTTATCAATGAAAAAACAGAGATCGATTTTCCTAGCGCAACTGTTTCGTTTTTCAAAACAACTCATTCGATTCCAGAGAGTCTAGGGGTCGCACTAAAGACAGATGAAGGAACGATCGTATATACTGGTGATTTCAAGTTTGATCAAACTGCTTCGGCACAATATCAAACTGATCTAGCACGTTTGGCTGAGATCGGAAACGAGGGCGTTTTAGCGTTACTAAGTGACTCTGCAAATGCGGAAAATCCAAGTGAAACGGTCAATGAACGTGAGATCTATGATTTTATCAGTGAGACCTTTGAGTATCGAAAGGGACGGATCATCGTTGCCTGTGTTGCTTCCAATATCTCACGTGTTCAACAAGTTTTGGATGCTGCACAAGCTAACGATCGAAAAGTCGCTTTGACTGGGCATGACGTTGAAAAGATCGTTCGGACGGCTTTGAAATTAAATAAACTTCACTTGCCAAGTGATGATATTTTGATCCCGATCAAAGATATCAAACGCTATGATGATGATCAGATCGTTATCTTAGAGGCAGGGCGTTCAGGTGAACCATTGAAGTCCTTGCAAAAAATGGCTTTAAAACGTCATCGTTGCGTTTCGTTGCATGAAGGTGATCTTGTCTTTATCACGACAACGCCATCGCATGCAATGGAGACCAATGTGGCTAAAACACGTGATATGATCTATCGTTCTGGGGCTGATGTCAAATCGATCTCAGACGAATTGAATTCTTCTGGTCATGCTAGCAAAAATGACTTACAGTTGATGATGAACTTATTAAAACCACGATATGTTTTGCCAGTCCAAGGTGAATATCGTTTGTTAGCGGCTAATGCGCATGCAGCCACAGAAGTTGGTATTCCAGCGGAAAATATCTTCTTGCTAGCAAAAGGAGACGTGGCTGAATATACTCGTGGAAAAATGTTGGTTGCATCGTCGGTCGAAGTCGGTAATACGATGATCGACGGGATCGGAGTAGGTGACATTGGAAATATCGTGCTTCGTGACCGTAAGATCTTGTCTGAAGATGGGATCTTCATTGCAGTAGTCACGATCGATCGCAAGAAGAAAAAGATCGTAGACCGACCAAAGATCACATCAAGAGGTTTTGTTTACGTTAAGACAAGTCGAGATCTGATCGCTGAAAGTGCTGATATCATTACTAAAACTGTGCAATCAAATCTTGACAATAAAGAATTTGATTGGGGACACTTGAAACAAGATGTACGTGAACAGCTCAATCATTTTCTCTATGAGCAAACAAAACGTCATCCCGTTATTTTGCCAGTGATCATGGAGATAAATCAATATCATGGGCATGGTAAAAATAAGAATAATAATGATTCGCACAAATAATGCGATTTAAATTTATGAAGGTTGTAACAAAAAACATGTTACAGCCTTTTTGAATAAGGAAAGTGAACGATGGAACAAGAAGAATTATATAAAACTGGTTGTACTGCTTTAGAAAAGGGTGATTTTTTACAGGCTAAGGAATTACTATTACAAGCGTATCAAGCTAAAAAAACATTTAAAGTAAATTATTTGCTCTTTACAGCACTCAAAGAGTTGAGAGATCATGAAATGGCAAGTTTATTGGCTGAAGATTATCTGCTAGATTATTTACGAGATGATCAAAAATTGACAGAATATGTAACAGAGATGATCTATGCTGGTAAGGTCAGAAAGATCGAGATGACCTTAAATTTGATGGGTGGATTTATGTCGGCTAAAGAAAAAGATAACTTCACACGCTTGTTTGACCAAACTTTGGCGACTGTAAGGACGCAAACTGACGTGGATACTTTGACTAAAAAATTGAAGCATTTAGGTGCGCTCGATATTTTGGAGCAACGCCAAGTTTTTGAAGCTTCGGGAAGGTTGACTATTGCTGAATTTGTGGAAAGTGTTAGTGCTGATCTAATAGATGAAGATGTACATCCGTTGGTCAGAGCTGCTATCTTAGATGAATTGCGTTATCTTGGAAGTGAAAAAGCAGTCACATATCTGTTATTTACGGGGGAAAAACAAGATTTTGTTCCAGGTGATCTAAAGGAATTAGATGATTACGTAATGTATCAGCGCTTAGTTGCTTTGCTAGAAGCCGACCCTGAATATGCTGCAGGCCAAAAAGCTCAGATCTTAGCGGAATTAAAATTAAAATTGCAACTGCTTTATCCAAAATTGACAGCCCCATATGCTGATCCAGAGAAACTTTATGCGGTATTATTAGGAAAATCAGACTTAGAAGCACAAGAAAATGAATTTGCGCAAGCTTTGGAAAATAGTCTAGCACAGTGGATGGTTTAACTAATTTCAAATATTTTTTTAAAAAATTGGATTTTAGTATTTACAAAAATCAATAGTGACTATATAATAATTCAAGGTTTTCAGTTTAGAAGGAACCCGAGTAATAAATTGCTTGGCATTCTTGACTGAAAGTAGTATAATAAAATTTAAAGGATTATCGGCAGGATTGCAGATTTTCTTTGCAAAATTACAGGAGGTTCTATTAATGGCAAAAGAACATTACGAAAGAACAAAACCCCATGTAAACATCGGTACAATTGGACACGTTGACCATGGGAAAACAACTTTAACAGCAGCTATCACAAAGGTTTTATCTGAAAAAGGTTTAGCTCAAGCTGAAGATTACGCTTCTATCGATGCTGCTCCAGAAGAACGTGAACGTGGTATCACAATCAACACAGCACACGTTGAATACGAAACAGAAGGCCGTCACTACGCACATATCGATGCGCCAGGACACGCTGACTACGTTAAGAACATGATCACTGGTGCTGCTCAAATGGACGGTGCTATCTTAGTTGTTGCTGCAACTGATGGTCCTATGCCACAAACACGTGAACACATCTTGCTTGCTCGCCAAGTTGGTGTTGAATACATCGTTGTATTCTTGAACAAGTGTGACTTGGTTGACGACGAAGAATTATTAGACTTGGTTGAAATGGAAGTTCGCGACTTATTGAGCGAATACGATTTCCCTGGTGATGATATTCCTGTTATTCGTGGTTCTGCTCTTAAAGCATTGGAAGACGATGAAGATGCTAAGAAGAAGATCCTTGAATTGATGGATACAGTTGATGAATACATCCCAACACCAGAACGTCCAACAGACAAGCCATTCTTGATGCCAGTTGAAGACGTATTTACGATCACAGGTCGTGGTACTGTTGCTTCTGGTCGTATCGATCGTGGTATCGTTAAAGTCGGCGATGAAGTTGAAATCGTTGGTTTGAAAGACGATGTTCTTAAGACAACTGTTACAGGTGTTGAAATGTTCCGTAAGACACTTGACGAAGGTGAAGCTGGTGACAACATCGGTGCATTGCTTCGTGGTGTTGACCGTACACAAATCGAACGTGGTCAAGTTCTTGCAAAACCAGGTTCGATCCAAACACACAAGAAGTTCAAGGGTGAAGTTTACGTCTTGACAAAAGAAGAAGGTGGCCGTCATACTCCATTCTTCTCAAACTACCGTCCACAATTCTATTTCCACACAACAGACGTTACAGGTGTTATCGAATTGCCTGAAGGTGTAGAAATGGTTATGCCTGGCGATAACGTAACATTCTCCGTTGAATTGATCGCTCCAGTTGCTATCGAAAAAGGTCTTAAATTCACAGTTCGTGAAGGTGGCCGTACAGTTGGTGCTGGTGTCGTTTCTGAAATCGACGACTAATATTCTTTTGAATATTGAAGAAGGCTTGGGGTTATCCCAAGCCTTTTTTGTCTAAAAAATCGACTTTTTGTACTATAAACATTTACATTTAAAGCTTTCTAAGTTAAACTTAGTTAGTATGCAATTACTCAGTAAATTGTACAAACTATTTTACTCGGAGGGAAAATAATGTCTGTAAAATGGGAAAAAGAAGAAGGTACAAACAATGGTAAGTTGACCTTTGAAATCGAACCTGCAAAAATCAAGGAAGGTTTAGACACAGCATTTAACCGTGTCAAGAAAACTTTAAACGTGCCTGGCTTCCGTAAGGGTAAGGTTCCTCGTCAGATCTTTAACAAAATGTTTGGCGAAGAATCACTTTACCAAGATGCTTTGAACGCTGTATTACCTGAAGCTTATGCTAATGCTGTAGCAGAATCAAACATCAAGCCAGTAGCACAACCAGAGATCGACGTTGAATCAATGGAAAAAGATTCTACATGGGTCTTGACTGCTAAAGTTACGGTCGAACCAGAAGTTAAATTGGGTCAATACAAAGATCTTGAAGTTAAAGCACAATCAACAGAAGTTACTGAAAAAGAAGTTGATGCTGAAATCAAGAAATTACAAGAACAACAAGCTGAATTAGTGTTGAAAGAAGATCAACCAGCTGCTGAAGGTGACACAGTTGTTATCGACTTTGAAGGTAAAGTTGACGGTGTTGCTTTTGATGGTGGCAAGGGTGAAAACTACTCTCTTGAACTTGGCTCAAACACATTTATCCCAGGTTTTGAAGAACAATTAGTTGGTCATAAAGCTGGTGAAACAGTGGAAGTTAACGTAACGTTCCCAGAAGAATACCATGCTGAAGATCTTAAGGGTAAAGATGCAGTCTTTGAAACAACGATCCACGAAGTTAAGACTAAAGAATTACCTGAACTTGACGATGAATTTGCTAAAGACGTTGACGAAGAAGTTGATACTTTAGTTGAATTGAAAGCTAAGACACGTGAACGTCTTGAAGCACAAAAACAAAACGCTGCAAAAGAAGCTATCCAAGAAGAAGTTATCGATAAAGCAGTTGAAAATGCTGAAATCGGTGAGATCCCAGGTGCAATGATCGAAGAAGATGTACACCGTCAAATGGATCAATACTTAGCTGGTTTGCAACAACAAGGTATCAGTGCTGATATGTACTACAAACTCACAGGTTCTTCTGAAGAAGACTTGCACAAGCAATTTGAAAGTGGTGCACAAAAGCGTGTTAAGACAAACCTTGTCTTAGAAGCTATCGTAGCTGCTGAAGACATCAAAGCTTCTGAAGAAGAGATCGATGCAGAGATCAAAGAATTAGCTGCACAATACGGCATGGAAGAAGCTGCAGTTCGTTCAGCTCTTTCAGATGACATGTTGAATCATGACATTGCTATCAGAAAAGTCGTTAAAGAAATGACAGATTCTGCAAAACAAGTTTAATACTTGAGTGACAATATCAATTTAATCTTGTGATTTTAGGGATCGCAGCGGAATTTATCTGTTGCGATCCCTAAATTTATCCATTCACCTGATAAATAAAAAGTAAGTATTAGTTTTTAGTAGCAATGTCTGATAGAATATAAGTAATTATTAGATAAAGGTGATTTAGATGTACGAAAATACAGATCCAAACGAACCCGCAGTTTGCTCTTTTTGTGGCAAATCTGAGCGGCAAGTTAAAAGTATGATCTCGGGCCCTGGCGTGTATATATGTAATGAATGCGTCGAATTAGCCCAAACGATCATCAACGAAGAAAATAAAGCTAATGTCAAAGATGAATTTACTGATGTACCGACACCAAAAGAGATCGTTGATATTTTAAATCAATATGTTATCGGACAAGAACAGGCTAAAAAGACTTTGGCAGTAGCGGTGTATAACCACTATAAGCGGATCAATGCTTCATTTGACACTGCTGACGATGATACGGAATTACAAAAGAGCAATATTTGTCTTGTAGGGCCTACTGGTTCAGGTAAGACATTTTTAGCACAAAGCTTAGCTAAGATCTTAAATGTCCCATTTACGATCGCTGATGCTACGACATTGACAGAAGCGGGCTATGTTGGTGAAGACGTTGAAAATATCTTGTTGAAGCTTTTGCAAAATGCAGATTATGACGTTGAACGGGCTCAAAGAGGGATCGTTTATATTGATGAGATCGATAAGATAGCTAAGAAGAGTGAAAATGTCTCGATCACCCGTGATGTTTCGGGTGAGGGCGTTCAACAATCACTCTTGAAGATATTGGAAGGGACAGTTGCTAATGTTCCACCACAAGGGGGCAGAAAGCATCCACAACAAGAATTTATCCAAATCGATACAACAAATATCTTGTTTATCGTAGGCGGGGCTTTTGACGGTATCGAAACTATTGTTAAGAACCGTTTAGGAGATAAGACGATCGGTTTTGGCGCTGATAGCAAGCAAAACTATGATGAATCTAAGAGCATTATGCAACAGATCATTCCTGAAGACCTCTTGAAATTTGGCTTGATCCCAGAATTTATCGGACGTTTGCCGATCTTGACGGCACTTGAAAAGCTTTCTGAAGATGATCTAGTTCGGATCTTGACTGAACCTAAGAATGCTTTAGTCAAGCAATACAGCAAGTTACTTGAATTTGACGGGGTAAAACTCGAATTTGAAGAAGATGCTTTACGTGAAGTTGCTCACTTAGCGATCGAACGTAATACGGGAGCACGTGGTTTGCGCTCGATCATTGAAGCTACGATGCGTGATATCATGTTTGAGGTCCCAAGTAATAAAGAGATCGAAAAAGTTATCATTTCAAAAGATACAGTTTTAGGTGAAGCAGAACCTACCTTAGTGATGAAAGCCTAATTTTTAGTAAGCGTCTTTAAAATCTTAGGCAATTTTGGTAAAATTAAGTGCAGTAGGAATTTTAGGAGGTTAAGTTGGATATGAGTAAAGCACAAATCGGTGTTGTCGGTATGGCTGTTATGGGTAAGAACTTGGCTTTGAATATCGAAAGTCGTGGCTATAAAGTTGCGATCTTTAATCGTACTGGTTCAAAGACTGAGCAAGTTGTTGCCGATCATCCAGATAAAAATTTAGTTCCAAGTTATACGATCAAAGACTTTGTTGATTCATTAGAAAAACCACGTCGGATCATTTTGATGGTCAAGGCTGGTGCGCCAACAGATGCAACGATCAAGAGTCTCTTACCTTACCTTGATAAAGGCGATGTTTTGATCGATGGTGGGAATACTTTCTTTGAAGACACCATGCGTCGTAACGCTGAATTAGATAATTCAGGGATCAACTTTATCGGTATGGGTGTTTCTGGTGGTGAAAAGGGTGCCTTAGAAGGTCCTTCATTGATGCCAGGTGGACAAAAAGAAGCATATGATCTTGTGGCGCCTATTTTAGATCAGATCGCTGCTAAGGCGGATGATGGTGAAGCATGTGTAACTTATATTGGACCTAATGGGGCTGGTCATTACGTTAAGATGGTCCACAATGGGATCGAATACGGTGATATGGAACTTATCGCTGAAAGTTATAACTTATTGCGTAACTTGCTAGGTCTTTCAGTTGATGAGATCGCTGATATCTTCCATGAATGGAAAAATGGTGAGCTTGATAGCTACTTGATCGATATTACAGCTGATATTTTGACTCGTAAAGATGATGAAGGTACTGATAAACCGATCGTTGATGTGATCTTAGATCGTGCGGGCAATAAGGGAACTGGTAAGTGGAGTTCACAAAGCGCCCTTGAATTGGGGGTCCCACAATCATTGATCACCGAATCTGTTTACGCACGTTATATCTCTGCTCTTAAAGATGAACGCGTAGAAGCAAGTGAAGTTTTAGCTAAACCAAAAGCATTTGATGCTAAAAAGCTTGATAAAAAAGAAATTGTTGAAAAGATCCGCCAAGCGCTTTACTTTAGCAAGATCGTCAGCTATGCTCAAGGATTTGAACAAATGCGCTTTGCCTCTGAAAAATATGACTGGAATTTGGATTATGGCTCTTTAGCTAAGATCTGGCGTGAAGGTTGTATCATTCGGGCACAATTTTTGCAAAAGATCACAGATGCATTTGATAAGGAACCAGAATTGAAGAACTTGATGCTTGATCCATACTTTACTGAGGTCACAGCTAAGTATCAAGCTGCGGTCAGAGAAGTAGCTGCTTTAGCTATTCAAGCGGGGGTACCTTGCCCAGGCTTTACTAGTGCAATTACTTACTACGATCAATATCGGTCAGCTGTTTTACCAGCAAACTTGATCCAAGCACAACGTGATTACTTTGGGGCACATACTTATGAACGTGTCGACAAAGAAGGTAATTACCACTACGAATGGTATCACGAAGAATAAACTAGTCAGCAAAAGGGGGTACGGATTGAGCGTATCCCCTTTTTTAGGCAAAAAATCAAGCATGATTATTACCTAAAAAATTATAATTAAATATCCAAATTTAATGCTGGGTGGCAAGATAATAAGAAGTATGCTATAATTAATCTTTCTTAAGGTAAAATTAATGTATACTTATTGATGACATCAATGTTAGAATTAAGTATGTTATCATTAAATAAATAATAAAAAATTTAACAACAAGATTTAGGAGTGTGGAATAATGAGTAAGATACTTATCATCGAAGACGAAGAAAATTTGGCTCATTTCGTTGAACTTGAATTAAAGCATGAAGGATATGAAACTTATGCTTGTGAGAGTGGTCGGACTGGTTTAGAAGTAGCTTTGAGCGAAGAATGGGATGCCATCTTACTTGATTTGATGCTTCCTGACTTGAATGGTCTTGAAGTATGCCGTCGTGTACGCCAAGTTAAAAACACCCCAATTATCATGATGACAGCTCGTGATTCTGTGATCGACCGTGTATCTGGTTTAGATCATGGAGCAGACGATTATGTGATCAAGCCATTTGCGATCGAAGAATTATTAGCTCGTTTACGTGCAGTGTTGCGTCGAGTTGATCTTGAAAGTGAATATAATTCATCTAAGCAAACAACCGTAAGTTATCGTGATCTTGTGATCGAAAAAGAAAATCGTGTTGTACGTCGTGGTGATGAGATCATTGAATTGACAAAGCGTGAATATGAATTGTTATTGACATTGATGGAAAATGTCAATGTAGTTTTAGCCCGTGATGTGTTATTAAAAGAAGTTTGGGGTTATGAATCACAGATCGAAACCAATGTTGTGGATGTTTATATTCGCTACTTACGTAATAAGATCGATCGTCCAGGTGAAGATAGCTATATCCAAACTGTACGTGGAACCGGCTATGTAATGCGTTCCTAATGTGTATTCGAAAGGCTATTTTGCATAAAAAACAGCTAAAAGATAGTCATGCAAAACCATTCTTCTCACTTAAGCTAAAATGGTCGGTTGGTACTGGGATCGGAGTTTTGCTGATTTTTGCTGTTTTTTCAGTCCTACTTTTTCAAAGTTTTTCGAGTCTATTGCTAAATCAAGAAAAACAATATGCACAAGAAGCGTTGGATACAGCCGTTGAGAGTTTAGCGACTAATACTAAAGAATTGACGCAAGATCGAGCTGAACATTCATTGAGTTTGCGAGTGCATAATGAACGGAACATAAAAGAATTACAGACACTTTATTCAAGTTCATTTTATACCTCACTGACACGTGAAAATATCAGTATCAGTGTCTACAACCTTTCAAACGAAATGGTTTTTGCTTCACGAGATGTGCCTGTAAAGTTTGAGCAGGCTGAATTAACTGAGGAAAGCAAGATCAAACATACATCTGCGTATAATGTTTTGGTTTTAGGAAAGAAAGTTTTTTCTGAGAGAGATAAGCATCTGATCGGATATGTTCAAGTTACTAATGATCTGGTCAATTACGATCAGACTAGGCGCAAATTGATCTTGATCTTTTTAGTGTTCTCTTTGATCGCTGCGATCGGGATCGCTTTACTCAGTTATGGCTTATCGTCTTGGCTATTAGGGCCGATCGACCTGATAAATGACACGATCGGTAAGATAAATGGTGATGATGAAAGTGATGCTTTAGCTAATTTACGTGTGCCCGAACTTAAGCATGAAGATGAATTGGCCGAATTAGGGCGTCTATTTAATAAGATGCTCGATCGAATGCAACGGTATATCGAACAACAACAGCAATTCGTGGAAGATGTTTCGCATGAACTTCGGACACCAGTTGCGATCATTCAAGGACATCTATCTCTTTTGAAGCGTTGGGGCAAAGATGACCCAGCAGTCTTAGATGAATCGATCGAGGCTTCCTTACAAGAGATCGCTCGGATGAAGAGTTTAGTTCAAGAAATGTTAGATCTTTCTCGGGCTGAACAAGTTGAGATCCAATTTGGTAAGGAGATCACAGATGCCAAGGAAGTCGGTTTACAGGTGTTCAATAACTTCCAGATGATCCATCCAGACTTTACCTTTGTACTAGATAATGATCTTAAAGATATCACTAATGTTCAGATCTATCGTAATCACTTAGAACAAGTTTTGATCATTTTGATGGATAATGCGGTCAAGTATTCACGTGAACGCAAAGAGGTCCATATGACATTATCTAAAAACATCAACGATATTGATATCGTGATCCAAGATTTTGGCGAAGGGATCTCGCAAGAAAATATCGATCGGATCTTTGACCGTTTCTATCGTGTTGATAAAGCACGAAGTCGAGATAAAGGCGGTAATGGCCTAGGGCTTTCGATCGCGCGGCGTTTGATCGAGGGATATCACGGTAAACTAGTCGTTGAAAGTGCTGTGGGACAGGGGTCGGTCTTTCGTGTTTCCCTACCCTTAGTTAAAAATAAAGATAAATAAAAAATAGGTTTTTCCAGCTTTGGAAAAACCTATTTTTTATTTATGACGATTTTGTTTACCAGCATTGCGCTTCTTTTTAGAAGTAATTGGAGTAGTCGATGACTCAATTGTGGTTTCTTTAGCCTCAGTAACTACTTTTTTAGGTTGCTTAACTGGATTTTTCTTTAGATCTGCCAAGACTTCTTTTCTAATGCGGGGACGCATATAATTGATGATCAAAGTTTGAATACATGCAAAGATCCCACCGACAAAGAAATAAAGCCCCAAACCAGCAGGAGAGATGTAAGTCATGAAAGTGATCATCAGTGGACTAATGATCATCATTTGACGCATTTGAGCTCGTTGTGCTTCCGGTACACCTAGAGTCGATAACCATCCTTGAAGTGCATAAACGACAAAGGAAAGAGCAACTAGGGTGAAACTCCGCTGTCCGAGGTTGATCCCATAGAAGTAGGATTGCGATAACTCAGGTGAATACTGGATCGCAGCATAAAGTGCAGCAAAGATCGGCATTTGGATCAAAAGTGGCAAACAGCCGATCCCGCCAGTCATTGAAATGTTATTATCGCGGTAAAGCTGCATCATTTCTTGGTTGATCGCCATTCTTTCTGCATCGCTAGTGGCTTCTTTTTGACGCTTGGTAATGTCTTCCATCAACGGTTTGATGTGAGCGATCTTTTCTTGTTGGATCGTAGCATTTTTAGACTGCTTGATCATGATCGGCATCAAGACTAATCGGACGATGAAAGTGATCACGATGATCGCCCATCCTAAACTATTACCTAAGATCTGTGACAGCCAAACTAAAACATGTTGAGTTGGCACTGCTAAGTTATCATAGACAAAACCATAGGGCTTACCCGAGGCGGTGTGTTGGACACAACCACTCAGAAATAACATTGCTGAAGCCATGATCGCAGCAATAGTTAATAATTTTTTGTTTTTCATAGGTCAATTCCTTTCACTTATGAATAAAGGTATCGTTATTAACTATACTGGAAAAAAAGCGATATTTCAATGTATAATCCGCAAGAACCGTGAGTTACATATATGCCACGCTAAAACGCGTATAGCTATTTTCTGGGATCGATTTGAGAATGACACGATCAACGCGCCCTGCTGGGGTAGGCGAAGCTTTGACGCCTTCGATAAAGGCAGAAAGCTTTTCGGGGTCACCTTGTGCTTCAATGTAAACAGAGCCATCATTTTTATTTAAAACTTTACCAGTGACTCCGATCTGATCAGCTAAGATCTTAGTCATATAACGAAAGCCAACTCCTTGAACGATACCGTGTACTTCTAAACTGATTGCTGCCAATTATCCCATTCCTTTCGTAAGATATTTCTAGCTATATTATACTACAGGAAAGAAATTTGCTAAAAAATAATAACTTCGCTAAACTTATAGAGTGAACAATCAGTAGTGAGAGGTGCGATGAAAATGAAAATTGGGATCGATAAGATTGGCTTTTTTACATCACATTTGTATGTAGACATGGCTAAACTAGCTCAAGCACGAAATGAAGATCCAAATAAATATTTGATCGGGATCGGTCAAACCAAAATGGCGGTTATCCCACCGACACAAGATGCAGTGACCTTAGCAGCTAATGCCGCTATTAAGATCTTGACAGTAGAAGATAAAGAAGCGATCGATCTAGTGATAGTTGCTACGGAATCAGGAGTAGACAACTCTAAATCAGCCGCAGCTTACGTTAGTGAACTGTTGGGGCTATCTCATGAGATCAGAACGATCGAATTGAAACAAGCTTGTTATGCGGCAACTGCTGGCTTACAGTTAGCCAAGGGGCATATTGCTTTAGCTCCAGATAAAAAAGTGCTAGTGATCGGAAGTGACATTGCCCGCTATGGCTTGAAGACACCGGGTGAACCGACACAAGGTGGTGGTGCAGTGGCAATGTTAGTTTCTAAAGATCCTAAACTTGTTACCTTAGAGGCAAAAAGTGCGTATTATGCTAAAGATGTTATGGATTTTTGGCGCCCGCTTTCCCAAACTGAGGCTAAAGTCGACGGTAAGTTTTCGGCTAATATTTATCTAGAATTTTTTGAGAAAGTCTATCAAGACTATTTAGCAAAGACGGGTCTTAAGTTAACTGATTTTTCAGCGCTATTGTTCCATTTGCCATACACTAAACAGGGGTTAAAAGGTCTGCGTAAGGCCTTAGAAGATGTTGATCCGATGATAGCCAGTCATTATTACACTGAATTTGAAGCAAGTCGCAAGTATAATATGGTAACTGGAAATCTATATACTGGCTCGTTATATTTGAGCTTGTTATCTCTTTTAGAGAATACCGATACATTAAAAGCCGGAGATCGGCTAGGCTTTTTTAGCTACGGTTCTGGGGCTCAAGGTGAGTTTTTCTCAGGGCGCTTACAGCCTAATTATAAAGAAGCCCTTACTTACCAAACTTCTGAAATGTTAGAGATGCGGACAGAAGTTAGTGTTGCTGAGTATGAACAGATCTTTACAGCGATCTTAACAGATGATCATGATCGAAAACTTGATACTTCAAAAGATCCTGCTAAATTCGTGTTAGCTGGGATCAAAGATTTTAAACGACAATATTTGAAAAAATAAATCATAAGGACCACCTTTTGCGTATCTATAAAGTATAGATAGTGAAAGGTGGTTATTTTTATGAAGTTTGAAAATAGTGAAGAGATCGTTTTAGCTAAGTCGGCCCAAGTAGTGATCGACCGTTATTTGGAACTCAGTATGAATGTGATCGCAGAATTTATTGCTAATTGTGACCAGATGTCATTTTTACAATGTAAGAAATTATTAAGTGCAAAATATCGCAATCGCGCGCAAAATACGGCAAATGAGTTTTTTGAGTGTACGTTAGAGGCCACCTTTATTTTACTTGAAGAGATCTTTTTGAAAAATCAGCCTTTTTTTCCTGAGCTTTTTATGGGTATCTGTAGTGGTAAAATGAAATTTTTACTAATTCAAGGAGTAATAGTAAATCAAAAGATCGATCCTGAGCAACGATTTATTGTTTATTTACACAAAGGTCGTTACTTTATTTACTTTATCGAACAAACTCCACCAGATAAAGCTAATTTAGCTAGATTAGATCTCTTTTTTGGTGGAAATAAGTTATTGAAATTGAGTAATGGTCAGCGTTTTAATTATTTTAGACAGCTCAGTAAAAAGCAACATCGCTATTACAAACAATATAAAGATCCGATCCGCGCCTATCATGAGCAGATCTGCCTGCAGATCATGGCTTTACATCCAAAAAAATTAGCGGTTACAGTCAATAATAAAATAACAGGCGCCTATTTAGAGGAACAGTTGCGGTTAAGAAAGAGGTTAAATGAGATAATGAAGCAAGAACTCAACCCTGATAATTGATAATTTTAAGTTTTTTTGTAACAATAGAGCTATGAACATCTTGCTCTCAACTGGGCAATTACGAAATAGAGGAGATACTTATGGCTAATCCAAATCAACTTAGTTTATCAGATCATAAACAAGCAACTAAAAGCTTGACTAAGGCACTTCTAAATAAAGTGGCCTATCTAGAATCTTTTGAAAAAGCTGTTCAAGACCAAGATGATCGTTTGGTATACCAGCTGATCGATGGTAAACGTTATGCAACTGAGATCTTAAAACAAGATGGGGCTGAAGTTGATGATACCCATGAACATCTTGTACGTGATAGTTACGCTAAGATAAGTGATTATTTGAGTAAGAACTTGATCGATTATTTATGTGAGATGTACCCATTTTTCTATTTTGAAGAAACTGCGATCGGACAGTATCAATTTTTCTTTGGAAATTGGTGGGGGAGACGATTATTTGGAACGTTAGATGTATTAAACGTCAAATTCAATTTTAATGAAACTGAATATCAAAAATTGGCACGTGCTTTTACATTGGAAAGTGAAAATAAACGCTTGAATAGCGATCAGATCGCGCTCTTATCGCAACAATCAGATGAGTTACAAGAATTGATCGATGGTCAAAATGAGCGTGATCAACGTAAAGATGAACTTCGCCAAGAGATCAAACGGACATCACAAGAAAAGGTGATGCCTTGGGAAGCTTCAAAACTCAAGGAATCTAAGCAAAAATTGATCGATGAATTATCCTATCTATCTGAACTGGATGAAAAAGCGGGGAGTGCGTACCGTCAGATCCGTGAAAATGAGGAAAAGGTCTTAGCACTTTCAAAAGAAGATACTTTGATGGGCTATGAAAAACAAAGCATCGTAGCTAAATTTGGTAGCTTTGAAAACTTTGAAGCGCATAACGCAGCATTATACCGTAACTATATTGCAGATTTGATCGCTAAGCAAAAGTAGGTGAACAAAAATGACGAAAGAATATGAAAAACCAACGGAAACATTTCAACCAACTAAGGAGAAAAATGCTGAAGAGCCCAGTGCATATGCGGGTTCTTTGAGTACAACAGGGCGGTTGATGTCATATAACGATCAATTAAAAGAAAGCCTTAAGCGAGGGATCCACTTTACCGAAGTTTTGGATGAGTTGATCAATACTGATGACAAAAACGTTTTGCTAGAATCAGTTATGATGTTGACTGATTATCGCTTGGATACAGCATATTTGATCTTCCCACAGCAATACAGTAGGGCTGACTATTACTTGATCTTTTTGAATCGTTTATTGCAACTTCATCAAAACGAGCAAGTTATTTTGCAATCCAGTGATCATCAAAATGAGCTTTACCATGAGTTTCCGGGAATAAACATGGAAGGCTACTTTACATTTAAGATCGATGAGAACATGCGTGAAGGAGCATATTACGTCGATAAAAATACTGGAGCGCGTTTGTTTTATATCAACTTTAAGCGTCAGTTGATCCGTTTTAATAGTCAAGCTTTAACTGAGCTATTAGTTGTTGATTATAGTGAAAAATTTGATTATAAGACTGTAAAACGTTTTGAAGAATATTTAGTTGCGATCGGTAAGTATTTTAAAGAGGATTACGGTTTTGATGTTGATTTTAACTTACTTGATGCTTCTAATAATGCAAGTTATCAAATCTTTTCAGCCGATGAGCCACGTGAGGCATTAGATAAACTCTTTATCATCAGTGCAGATGCAGGATATATGTTAGTAGCTGGTGAAAGTGGTCGTGCAGTCTTGCAATTGAAGAATAATGTTGTTGTTTCTATTTTGAGGCAAGCAGAACATGATGATCTAAATAATGCAAGTTGGGTCATTAAGGTCCATGATGAAGATCATAAAGTAGCTTGGTTCGATATTTTATACCAGTATGAGTTTATTAAGGATTGGTATTTAGAAAATTTGACGAGTCTAGCTATCAAATCAGATGAGAGATTTTTTTAAGGACTAACGTATGGATATTACAAAATTAGCTAAAATTCAAAGACAGATCAATACAAAGAATTATTTTCAAAATCTGAATAGAGAAAAAGATGAGTTTGTTTACAGTGAGCTAAGCATAGCAGTGGCCGAACTGTTTAGTAAGGTAGGTCAAGCAGATGAAACGACTTGTTTGAAAGCATATTGCAAAGTATTAGCTGCATTTTTAGGTGTTGCCAATACCAAAAAATGGGTCTATCTACTATTATTGACACCAGAACAAGAGGAAAAGTTGGCTTCTAAATGGCGATCGCGTTCTGAGGCGACTGTCTACCTCACCTTGCAACAGCAGATCCTAAAATCTCATTTAGAACGTCGAAATGAGTATTTAGTACGAGCTTGGAATATTTTTATCAAGTTTGGTTTAACAGATTTGAAGTATTCACCTGAAATGATCGAATCCTGTTTTGCAGATTTATATATGAGAAAAAGTTAGATGATTTTATTCGTTTAAATTTAAATCAATTTTAGTATGAGATAAGGCAAGAAACCATCACGATACAGAACATTGTGGTGGTTTTTTACCTTATGTTTCGTTGATGACAATAACTATTTTTGAAGACTAAATAGACATAGTCTCAAGCTATTTTTTGAACTTAAATTAGATGCAATGGGAATATTATTTAAAAATGTTGAAAAATAACGCAAAAATTGCACAAAATGTTTTCACTATATTGTTTTAATAAAATTAATATGCTAAATTTTTATTGATAAAAATATTAAGTAAATATTAATTTTAGGAGGACGCTATGGGTTCGAAAAACAATCTAAAACTTCGCTCTGAAAAAATGGCACAACGCAAAACAAAGTATAAAATCAAAAAGTTAAATGTAGGAGTAGCCTCTGTGATGGTCGGGGCTTTACTTGCTTTTTCGAACGCAGACGCTGTTAACGCAGATGTGGTCGATACTGCAACTAATGATGAAAAAACGACTCAGCTTACTGAGAGTACTGAAAATGAGACGAAAGTAGCTTTAACCGAAGCACCAGAGGAAAATACAGTTGCTGCTATATAAAACGTGAACAAACGTAATCAAATATATCAAATGATTACATTTGAGAAAGAAATATAGCTTTTCCTTTCCTAATTTTATTTACTACCATCAACGCTAGTATTCCCATATCCTAACAAGAGGGTAATGACA
>NZ_CAQLEL010000008.1:0-1260 GCF_948826705.1 uncultured Ligilactobacillus sp. | reverse complement strand
GGCACTGGGGTCCGTCAAGTATACAGTTTAAATAGAAAAATAGTTTATGCGGTTTGAACGCGGAATTTTTCTGCGGTCAAGCCGTTTTTTGATGCATATGCACGTTGCGTGTTGAAATATTCAATAGATTCCTTTACTGATCCCTCTAATTCTTCCAACGTTTTAGGTCGAGTACGTTTAGCTAACCAAATTAGTTTAAAGTCATTCCACCAACGTTCCATCGGTGAGTTTTCCCAAGGATGACCTGGATGAGACATACTATGAATACAGTTTCGACTGGCTAAATAGTTGTTAAAACTAATAGAACAGTATGCTGCTCCGCGATCCGTATGGATCATCGGATGTGCATCAGGTTCCATTTTGAATGCTCGTCTAAATACTTCAATTGCCGAGATCGCAGTTTCAGTAACGGAAATATTGTAGCTCAACGCGTAACGACCGTATAAATCCAGAACTATATGCACTCGAGCCTTCTTTAACTTATCTACCCCATACAGAACTTCTGTAGTATCAGTTACCCAAACTTCATTTGGTCTTTGTCGATCAAATTGTCCGTCGAGTAGGTTATCATTTATATACTCCTCATGGCGTTTAACTCGATTATGTTTCTTTTTACGGATATTTGCTCTAATTCCATGTTTTCTCATACAGTTGGTTACTCGCTTTAAACCTGCTTTAAAATTCAGTTTATTTTCAAAAGCCAGTTGTGTCGTCATACCTAAATAACCCAAAGTCCACTTATGTTCTTCTTCCAATTCTAGAATTGAACTGAGTAACTCTGCTTGTTCATTTTCGTACTTACTTGGCTTTCTGCGAACCCATTTGTAATAGGCATCTCTGGTGCGCAGTCTGTTTTGTGGTTTTGATGTCGCTGATTGCCCTTGCTGTGGGAAACGGACATGTGGTGTGGATTTTGATATTTCCTCTGATTTGAATTTTGTTTATTTTACTCATTTTCAATGAATGGAATTATTATTTTGTCTCCAATATTTATATTATTTAGTTCATTATATTCTTTTAAATCATCTAGAGTTACACTGTATTTTATTGCAACACTTTCTATGGTGTCTTCTTCTCTCATTATATGTATTTTATATTTGTAAAAGTTTTCTTCTTGGTTACTGATTATACTTTGTAGTACTTCTGTGTCATTGTCATTCAATTCGGTAGCTACTAAGTTTTCATTAACTTCTTTTTCATTTGTAATTTCTTCTAGCATTATTTCGTTGTGAAATACTTCTGGTGTTTTTAATTCTTGTG
>NZ_CAQLEL010000007.1:0-6016 GCF_948826705.1 uncultured Ligilactobacillus sp. | reverse complement strand
TTTTAACTTGGTATCAAGCTCATCATTCCATTTAGAACGTGCCGTTTCTAAAGCTTTAGCTACTCGCTTATCCGTATAGCTATCCAAATCAGATTGCGACTCAAATGTTTTATACGGCTTTGCTTGTTCCTCTTCAGTTGCCGTTAGGTCTAATACTTCTTCATTATCCATGATGGCTCCTCCTGACTACACGATCTAGGCATAATAAAAGCGCCCACTCACAAGCAAAGCTAAATTCAATTCTTTTGCCATCATAGCTTGAGTGAGACCTAATTCTGTTCTTCGTTGTTTGATTAATTTCAAATTAACTTTAGGCATTCTGTTCCTCCCTCTCCTTAATAATTTGCGTTTTTCGCTCATCTTCATTTATTATATCGCCATGCGATTTACGCAAAGTAAAGCATTTTTTGCATTTTATTTATCTTTTTTTCGCAAAATATGTTATTGTTATTGCGTAAAAAACAATGCGAAATACGCAAATAACATGATTTAAGAGGTGAAAGACATGATTCAAGAAATATCATCTGACGATAGATTAAGAAACAACATCATCAATTTGAGAGAATCTAGAAACTTGTCACAAAGTGAGCTTGCAAAACTTATGGGAATACACAATTCATACATTAGTAAAATTGAAAGCGGTACTAGAAAAGTTTCTACGTCTGAGCTAAATAAGCTCGCAGCAATTTTCGATGTTTCTACTGACTATCTATTAGGCAGAAAAAAAACTAAAGATTCCAGTGAAGAACAAGAAACAAAAGACTTGAAAAAATTTCTTGAAGATAATTTGGATAATGGGATGACTTTTGGGGATGGAAAAGTCACACAAGAAGATAGAGAAAAGCTCGAGATAGCTTTAACTCAAATTTTCTATAGATATCATGATGAATTTAAGAAAAGGAAAGAAGAAAAAGGTGGATTTAAGTTTTAGGTGGTGTTTCGTTATGTGGAAATATAGGAAAATTTTAGAAAAAATTTACGATCAAACTGATACATATGATCCGCTTGAAATCGCAAAGTATTTTGATATTCCTATCAAGTATATAGATATGCTTAATCCTCTAGCGAAAACAATCTATCTTTACGACCAACCTGTAATACTCATGTCAGACAGCTTATATGAAAGCAACGCAAAATATTACGTTTGCGGACATGAGTTAGGACATATCTTCAAGCATACTGGTATCGCTTGTTCTTATGATAGTAACATGCATTTTAGATCTAGCATGGAACGTGAAGCTGATTTATTTAGTTTTGAGCTATGTAATTCTTTTTACTGTGAAGAAAATGGGGAATACGCTAGTGAGATAAAACAGCTAAATTATTCTTATGGCGTGCCAGAAAATTTTTATTTTGGTGAATCATTAACTTAAACACAGTCCAAATACTGATGACTTTAAAAGCTGGACTCTTAAATTGGGGGAAATTTTTATGTATTATTTTTTGGAAACTCTTTGTTATGTAGGCTTAATATCATTTGTTGTAGGACTTATTTGGCTAATATTCAATTTAACAAAAAACAGAAATTTTAGAATTCCTGTTTTGGTGATGCTATTTGGATTAGTATTCTTTTTGGGCGCCCCCGCTATTTATGCCTATAGAACAAATGCAAAAGAAGCGGCAGCTGAAGCTCAATCACGAAAAGAATCATCTGAACTCGATAGTCTATTATCCGATGATACAGACAGCTCATATGAAGACGATGACTCTTCATCTAGTTCAAGTGAAGAGTCAAGCTATACTTCACTTGATGAAGAAGATTCTAGTGAAAGTGAAGCTTCATCTGAGGTTACTACTGAAAATCCAGATATTACTACTCTATTTGATGTTAAAAACATGGATCAGTACACTAGTGGCGAACTAACAGGTAAAGCAGTATCCTTACATAATTTTCATATTGTAGACTCAGGTAACGGTAAAGATAAGTTAGGGGAATATCACTATCTATTATCTCCTAAAGATAGCAATGCTTTATTTCTAGTAGTTACAGATAAGAAATTGCACCCCGACAAAGATGGTCAGGTTACTTTAGATGGATTACTAAATGGTCTTGGCACTGTTAATTCTAGCCAAATCGGAGCAGGAATAAGCCGTATATATGAAGACAAGGATGCAATTTTATTTATATCAGATTTCTAAGAATAGGAATCTATGTACATCCCTGCTCTTAGTGACACGGTGTCCTGATGCTACTGTCCAAATACTGACGACGTTAAAAGCTGATTACACATAAAAAGGAGAATTACTATGTACAAAAAGAAATTATTATCTTTTGCTTTATTGGGAGTTTGTTCCATTGTTTTATCTGCTTGTGCCGGCTCGACTGATTCTAAAAAAGATACATCATCGAGTTCATCGAGTGCTAAAAATGAAGTTGTCTTGAAAAATACAGAACTTCGTAACAAATTTAATAGTATCAAAGTTGGCGATATTATGGATTCCGGAAATGGTGGTTCAACACTTGATGAAGTTAAAAAATCACTAGGTAAGCCTACAAAATTTCAAGGCACTTCCGCTAAAACTGGTACTTGGACTAAAAATGGAGTCACTATAATGCTTCACTTTGTAGACGATAAGGTTGTAACTAAGGATCTTAGCGGATTTAAATTTGGAAAACGTGAAGAAAAATTAACTTTAGATGCATTTAACCAGATCCAAACTGGTGCATCATACGATGAAATCATCAAAAATTACGGTGAGCCTGATAGTTTAAATGAACTGGTCATTAGTGGTGAAACAAAGATTACAGCTATTTGGTTAACTGGTATCAAAGGTAGTTCGTATGCTAATGCAACGCTCCAGTTTACTAATGGTCAATTAACATCTAAAACACAATCAGAACTAAAATAAATCAATTTACAGCCCGTCTCCATGGCGGTTTTATAAGACACAAAAAAGAATTATATCAATAATACGTCCAAACACTGATGACGTTAAAAGCTGATACATAGTTCTTGATTGAATTTTATTGCTGGGCATCTCTGAATAGCTTTTCAGGCTTAGCCATAGCACGGCGTCCCCTCATTAAATTTGGAAAGGAGTTACAATTATGTCCACCCTACCTACGAAGTTCCTAGTATATAAAACAGATGATAGCAATGTAACTATTGATGTTATTGTAGACCAAGGAACTATTTGGGCAAGTCAAAAATCTATCGCACAACTATTTGGAAAAAGTGTTTCCACTATCAACGAACACTTAAAACAAATCTATTCCACTGAGGAGCTTTCTCCGGAATCAACTATTCGGAAATTCCGAATAGTTCAAAATGAAGGTGGTCATGATGTAACTCGCAATATCAATTATTACAACCTTGATGCGATAATTTCTGTCGGCTATCGTGTTAACTCGATCCAAGCAACTCGTTTTCGTCAATGGGCTACCCAAACGCTTAAAGAATACATGATCAAGGGCTTTGTACTTGATGATGAACGACTAAAGCAAGGCGAAACGCTGTTAGGTAAAGACTATTTTGATGAACTTCTTGAACGTGTTAGATCCATCAGAGCTAGTGAGCGACGAATTTGGCAAAAGATCACTGATATTTTTGCTGAGATCAGTGTCGATTACGATAAAAACAGTCCTATCACACATAGATTCTATGCCAATGTTCAAAATAAGTTCCACTATGCTATTACTGATCAGACTGCAGCCGAGATAATCTATCACACTGCTGATCATAATAAAGAACACATGGGACTTACGACTTGGAAAAATGCTCCAGATGGCAGGATCCTTAAATCTGACACTAAGATCGCTAAAAACTATTTAGACGAAAAACAAATCAAACAGTTAGAAAGAAACGTTACTGGCTACTTTGATTACGTGGAATGAAGGACATGGCTCTATTTCTATGAAAGATGCTCAACAAAAAGCTTCAGATGAATATGATATCTTCAATAAGACACAGAAGATCACTTCTGATTTTGATAAGCAAATCAAAAATATGCTAGACGATCCTAATAGCGTGTAGTCCAAATACTGATGACGTTAAAAGCTGATACATATAGAAAGAATGATCAAATTGAATAAAATTACAAAATTGGCTGTTACTGCCCTACTAACAACATTTTTACTTGCTGGATGCACTAGCCAATCTGACGACAGCAAAGCAAGCTCCAGTAGTAAGGCTAGATCTGAAAAACTTGCAAAAGAATCATCAAAAAGAAAAGAAGAAAGTAAAAAGAAAGCTGAAAGCCAAAAAGCTGCCAGTGAGTCTGCTAAGGCTGAAAGTGAAGCACAAGTTGCATCTGAACAAGCTTCTAGCCAAATACAACAAAGCAGTGAACAAACTCAAGCCCAACAAACAGCCCCTGCGCAGCCTCAACAAAAAACTCAGAGTCAAATTAATATGGAACGTGGCTACGATTCTAAAGGTAATCCTGTAATGCCTGGTCAAGATCATGCTCCTGGTACTGATGTTTATGGCAATTCAGATTCTTGGGTTCAAGATCAAGTTGAGTGGGCTAAGCAAAATGGCTACCTAAATCAAGATGGTACACCAACAGAAAAGGGCCAACAAGCCAATGCAGAAGTCGAAGCAAATGCTAATTCTGATGATACTGGTAATACGAATAATGCATATTAAAAATAACACTCGTCCAAATACTGATGACGTTAAAAGCTGAAATGTATAGGAGGTGATACCAATGAATAAGAGACATATTACATCTGCTCTCTTGTGTTTAAGCCTATTGTCGCTTGCTGGTTGCTCTGATCAATCAAGTAATAAAGCTGATGCACTCAGTAGTAGCAAGGCTAAATCAGAACGGCTTGCCAAAGAATCCTCGAAGAAAAAAGCGTCTGAAAGTGAGCAACAAAAACGAGACAGCCAATCTCAAGCTGACAGTGCATCTATTGAACAAAATGAAATTGATGCCGATAATGCTTTTGCCGAGCTTGAGGCTACAACACAAGAAAGTTCATCTGCCACTGAATATCCAACTACTTCAGATAGTGATTCACAACAACAGCAGACAAGTTCTCAAACACTGAATGGTGAATTACCGCCGTTCGATGGTACGTTAACAGACTTTCTTAATAAATACGGGATGACCCCTGCTGCATACAAAGTTCAACATTTTGGCATGACTCCGATGGAAGCTCTGCAATCTACTCCAGATATTTTAGAAACTTCTGGAGAGATTCAGACCGAAGGCGGGTATTAACCAATGATTGTGAGGTTTTAAAATTGAATGATCAAAACAGCAATGAACCAAAGTTTTGGAAAGGCGATTCCGTAAAAGGATTTTCTTATGGGGCTTTCGCTGGTTTAATAACGGGTATTCTTAACATCAGCTTATGGAATATTCCACATTTAGGGTTTATCGTTTTTATTGCAATTTGGTTACTTATCGGTACTAACCCAACTTTCAAAGATAAACGATCACCAGAAGAAATCAAACGCGACAACGAACAACACCTTGAAAAAATGAAGGAAGAAAGAATTGCAAAAGCAAATGCTAAAGCTATCAAAAAGCAAGCTGCTACCGAGAAACTAGATATGCAACTCAAGAAAAACGAGCTCAAGTTACAGAAACAACAACAATTGGGAAAAGTAAAGAAGTAACAAATAATTTTTATGCTTGCATTCAAATGAACACTTGTAGAGTATTAATTTCAAAATTGATAAAAAAGTATTAGGATTTACAATTAGTAAGTTCTCGTTATGATGAAAACAAAAGTGAGAGGTCAAGTGGTGGTAAAGTGGTAAAAATGAGTAAGAATAAGAAAGTAATTATTGGAGTTTTAATTGCAGTATTGATTATAGTTATTGGAGTAGTTATTGTATATAAGTTAATTGAAAAAAGTGTTACCAATAGAGAAGATTTTAAGTTTAAAGTCCAAAATATTAATTTTGATTCTGTTGAAACTGTAAATAACGAACAGAACGAAAAGTCATTTTTCGGTAAAGTTATTGAAGCTGATGCTTCGTATATTATAGTAGAGCCAAATGAAGATGAAGAACAGTATCGCCACAACTACATTCTGGTCAACACTGGTGGTTTTGGCATC
>NZ_CAQLEL010000006.1:0-25296 GCF_948826705.1 uncultured Ligilactobacillus sp. | reverse complement strand
TGAGCAACAACGGCTCGTTTACTTTATTCAACGCCTATATCCCTCAGGCAAAACTTGCTAGTAAAGCGATGCAGGCTAAGGTGGGTGAATTGCGTAAAAAAGCTCCTAATGCTACGATGGCGGTCACTGGGCACTCGTTAGGGACGATGGTCTCGATCCAAGCTGTGGCTGATTTGCCCAAAGAAGATATTGCTAAATTGGATAAGATCGTGTTGTTTCAAGGTCCCGATGCCAGAGAAAGTATCAATAAAATGTCTAAACAAGCACAAGCAAATATTCAAACCTTAGAAGAGCAGGGCAAGATCGACTATTACGTCAATGCGTTTGATATCGTTTCGATGTTGAATCGGAATAAAAAAGGTGTCGATGAGATCGGTAAAGTTCATTACTTGCTGCCAAAATCATTTACGACGACCTTTGATTTTGATGACAAGTATGGTTCGAGTCATGATTTTGGACAGTATCAGATCAATGCTGACGGGACGCTAAAAGAAGCTAATTTAAACGAACACGGCTATATTTTTGCAACTGGGATCAAAGTTTCACACCTGATCGATAAATATTTAGATCTGATCCTCAAAAGTACGGGGGTCAATATTTCTTCGGGAAAACTATTGTCACTTTTGGTAAGTGATGGGGCTTTGTATGCCAAATTTCAACAGGAATATCGAGCGATCGTAAATGAAGCCAAACTTGCTAGTCAATGGCAAGGTAAAATAACTAGTTTACATCAAAGGCTGACGACTGCCGGTGGGAGCCAAAAGATCGCATTACAAGAAGAATTAGCACAGGCAGTAGCGATTAAAGCGCGTGATATCGGTGAAGAATATGCGACTATTTTTAAGAATACCCAACAAGAGCTTGAAGATGAGATAACAAGTATCGCCCAAGAGATCGCGCAAGGTGCTTATGCGCTCAGAAAGCATTTATCGGATGCCGAGATCGAAGAAATGATCGCACCATATACCAAAGAACGGCTCTGGGACAGCGAGCAAGCCACCCAAAATCTCAGGCAAATTCAACAATATCAGACTAAGACAACAAATTTTAGCAAAAATTTATCGAAAGTAGCTAGAAATATCCAAGAAGATGACAGCAAGGCAAGTAAAGAGCTATTTAAACATGACTGATCAATGTGTACTGAGCAATAAAGTAGTGTGATATTTTTGTAGTATTTCTATTGACGGCAACTTTATAATTTGATATTATATTAGCGTTGTATTTGTGCATGCCACAACTGCAACCGCACGTTTTAAGTTCAAGTGCTCTTTGAGCCACTACATTACGGCGAGTCTAAGTAAACTACAAGGAGGTGCACATTAATGTACGCAATTATTGAAACAGGTGGTAAGCAACTTAAAGTAGAAGCTGGTCAAGCTATCTACGTTGAAAAGTTGGCTGCTGAAGCTGGTGAAAAAGTAACTTTTGATAAAGTTGTTTTAGTAGGTGGCGAAAACACAGTGATCGGTACACCTTTTGTTGAAGGTGCTACTGTTGAAGGTACTGTTGAAAAGCAAGGTCGTGCTAAGAAAGTTGTTACTTTCAAGTACAAGCCTAAGAAGCATCAACACACAAAGCAAGGTCATCGTCAACCATACACAAAGGTCGTTATCGACGCGATCAACGCATAATTTTTGCGAGGTGGACGTTAGGTGATCCATGCAAATATTATTAGAGATGGTAAAGTGATCAAAGGTTTCGATATTACTGGTCATGCAGGTTTTGCAAAAGCTGGTGAGGATATTGTTTGTGCAGCTGTTTCAATGTTAGCGATCAATACGATCAATACGTTGGAAAAGTTATTGAAACAAAAATTTTCACTAGTTGAAGATCAGAAAAATGGCGGACTTTTACAAGTGACTTTATCAGATGAGGGACAAAACGATCCCGCAGTTCAATTGATCTTAGCCAGTCTTGAATTGGGCTTGAAAGACGTTGAACAGAGTTATCCAAAATATATAAAAACGAATATAAATTAAGCAATAAGGAGGTGCACGAACTATGTTAATGAACTTACAATACTTCGCTCATAAAAAGGGTGGTGGTTCCACTTCTAACGGTCGTGACTCACGTTCTAAGCGTTTAGGTGCTAAGAGCGCTGACGGTCAAACAGTTAACGGTGGTGCTATCTTATACCGTCAACGTGGTACACGTATTTACCCAGGTGTTAACGTTGGTATGGGTGGCGACAACACATTATTTGCTAAGGTTGCTGGCGTTGTTAAATTTGAACGCAAAGGTCGCGACAAAAAGCAAGTTAGTGTGTACCCTGTTGCTGAATAATCGGCAATGCTAATAACGTCTTGATCTCTTGTGTAGCAAGGGATCAAGACGTTTTTCATTTTGTAGAAAAGTTGATGAAATAAAATAGGTCTTCTAGAAAAACATAGCCAAATGCTATCTATTTAGAAGACCTAATTTTATTTACTTGTATCTTTTTGAGCTACGAAATATTTTTCCAATCCTTGATAAACGTCATTTACAACGGTAGCACGGTAAGACTTAGAGGTTATCTGATCGAAGTCACGATCGGAATTGATATATCCCATTTCAAGTAAGATAGCCGGTTCTTTGATATCACGAATGACTAAAAAGTCACCGACTTCGACCCCGCGATTTTCTAAGCCGATCGCACCAAATTCATTATTTACCATCTGAGCTAATTTAAGTGAGTTCTTGTGATAATAATAGGTCGTAAAACCAGATGCTGTGTTTTTGGTTGGTGAAGAATCGAAGTGGAAACTGATAAAAGCATCAGCATGAACTTGATCTGCTAGGGCAGGACGTTTGCTTAGACTGACAAAAGTATCGTCATCACGAGTGAGGTATACTTTTGCATTTTGCTTACGTAATTTTTCGGCCAATAGTTTAGCATAAGCTAAAGTATATTGTTTTTCTTCTTTTTTCTCAGTGTTCGAGGTCGCCCCAGAGTCATAACCACCGTGACCAGGATCGATCACGATCGTCGCATTTGAAAGATCGGTAACTGGTAGTTTGTAGCTACTGTTGATCATCCAATCAGCGATCCAGCCTTTTTTTTCATCGTCAGTTTCAACATACATCCAATGATATTTGCTTTTCAAGACAGTTACACGTTGGTTTTGCTTGAGTTGACTGATTTGATCATATTCAACACCAGGGCCGTTTTTAAGGACAGCATAGTTAGTTTGGATCTCTAGTTGTCCGAAATATTTATAAGTGCGATAACCTAAAATACCAACTAGTACGAAAATGATCGCAAATAGGACCCGAATACGTTTGGGGAGGCCAGATCCATGAGAAGTTCTAGGCTTTTCCATGTGCATCACTCCAAATTTAACAACTATTCACATTATAGCAAAAATGCTTTGTGTCCAACAAGTAAATGCTAACGGTTTCCTAGCAAAGCTTATTGAAATGTAAAAGCAAATTAATAGTTGGCAAAACCCCCGATAGAATGATAAAATTTATTCAAACGGCTTTCGTTAAATCGTGAACGAATTTCAGCAAAATTGTTTTAGGAGGATCAACTAATGTCTGACATTAAATACAAACGAGTTGTGATGAAACTGAGCGGGGAAGCATTGGCCGGAGATGCTGGTCAAGGGATCAATCCGCCAGAGATCCGTAAAGTTGCCGAAGAGATCAAAGAAGTGCATGACTTAGGTGTTCAGATCGCGATCGTTGTCGGTGGTGGCAACATGTGGCGTGGAGAATCAGGTGCACAAATGGGAATGGAGCGCGCTCAAGCAGATTATATCGGAATGCTTGGGACAGTGATGAATGCTTTGGCACTACAAGACAATTTAGAATCGATCGGAGTACCAACTAGAGTTCAAACTGCAATCGAAATGCGACAAGTAGCTGAGCCATATATTCGTCGTAAGGCTATGCGTCATTTGGAAAAGGGACGTATCGTGATCTTTGCAGCTGGCACAGGCTCACCATATTTCTCCACTGATACGACTTCAGCATTGCGGGCATCCGAGATCAATGCTGATGTGATCTTGATGGCTAAAAATGGTGTTGACGGCGTTTATTCAGCAGATCCACGTAAAGATGCAAATGCAGTTAAATACGATAAGCTAACACATATGGAGATCATCAATAAAGGATTACAAGTCATGGATACAACTGCTTCATCACTATCCATGGATAACAATATCCCACTTGTGGTCTTTAACATGAATGAGCGTGGAAATATCAAAAAAGTTGTTCAAGGTGAAACGATCGGAACAACAGTTGAAGGGAAGTAAATAAATTTATGAAAATTACAGATCCAACTATTTTACAATATCAAGAAAAAATGACTAAAGCAGAAGAAGCTTTACAACGCGAATTAGGTACGATCAGAGCTGGGGTAGCGAATGCTAGTTTGTTAAACCGGATCAACGTTGAATACTACGGGGTCCCAACACCACTTAATCAAATGGCTCAGATCAGTGTTCCAGAAGCACGTGTGCTTCTCATCACACCATATGATAAGTCTTCTTTAAAAGACATTGAACATGCGCTCTTAGCATCTGATCTAGGTATCGCTCCTATGAATGACGGATCAGCTATTCGTTTAGTGATCCCACAATTGACTGAAGAACGTCGTAAAGAATTAGCTAAACAAGTTAAAGCAACTTCTGAAAAGGGCAAGATCGCTGTCAGAAATGTTCGCCGTGAAATGATGGATGCTTTGAAGAAAGCACAAAAGAATGGTGATTTGACCGAAGATCAATTGCGTGACTTGGAAGATGTTGCCCAAAAAGTAACGGATAATTCGATCAAAAATATTGAAAATATTACAGCAGAAAAGGAAAAAGAAGTGCTTGCCGGTTAGGTGAAAGCTTTATTTTGCTGATGATAACGGGGCAAGGGCTCGTCGAAACAGGCGCTTACTGGATCGACGGATCTGTCCCGTTATTCTTTTAACAGAGGTGAAGACATGTTTTCTAACTTATTTAAAAATAAGCAGGCAGCACAAAACAAGCTAGATCAAAAACGGATACCGGCTCATATTGCGATCATCATGGATGGTAATGGTAGATGGGCAAAAAAGCGCGGACTGCCCCGAGTTGCAGGACACAAGCAGGGGATGGAGACTGTTAAAACGATCACTAAAGTCGCTAGCGATCTGGGGGTCAAGGTGCTGACGTTATATGCTTTTTCAACGGAAAATTGGAAAAGGCCTCAAGATGAAGTCGGCTTTTTAATGGATCTTCCAGTAAAATTTTTCAATACATTCGTCCCAGAATTGATCGCAAACAATGTCCGTGTCAATGTGATGGGATACACAGATAAATTACCTGACTCGACGCAAAAAGCAGTTTTTGATGCGATCGAGCAGACGAAAGATAATACAGGCATGGTCTTGAATTTTGCTTTGAATTACGGGAGCCGTGCTGAGATCACGACCGCAGTCCAAGCCTTAGCCACTCAAGTTAAACAGGGGAAATTAGAGCCGTCCCAGATCGATGAAAAAGTTTTTTCGAAGGCTTTGATGACGGCTGATCTCCCGTATGCTGATCCAGAATTACTGATCCGTACGAGTGGTGAAGAACGGATCTCTAACTTTTTATTGTGGCAGATCGCTTACAGTGAGTTAGTATTTACAGATGTTTTATGGCCGGACTTTTCGGCTGAAGATCTAGAATTATCGATTTATAAGTTTCAGCAACGCGATCGACGTTTTGGTGGGCTGAATAAGAAGGAGGATAATTGATGAAACAGCGTGTTATAACAGCGGTGATCGCTTTGGTCATTTTCTTACCATTGCTTTATCTAGGGGGGATACCCTTTGATATCTTGGTAACGTTGATGGGGATCGTCGCAATGTCAGAATTTTTGATCATGAAAAAGAAATTACTCGTATCATTTGAGGCGATCATTTCCTTTCTTTTGATACTATCAGTTTTATTGCCGGTCTTTTGGGCTGGCTTTTGGACACAGGATACTTTAGGTGGCAGTTTTTATTTGTTAGCCTTAGTCATGCTAGTCTACACTGTGATCTCTAAAAATCGTTTTTCATTTGATGATGCAGGCGTCTTATTATTAGGTGGGCTATATGCGGGGCTTGGTTTTAGATTCATGATGTTAGCTCGAGCAGAGAGTCTGTGGATGATGCTTTACGCCTTATTGATCGTTTGGATCACAGACAGTGGTGCTTATCTGATCGGACGCAAGATCGGTAAGAATAAATTAGCACCACATATCAGTCCCAATAAAACTTGGGAAGGTTCGATCGGTGGTTCGCTCAGTGCGGTAGTTATTGTAGGAACATATCTATATTTTGTGCAAGATGCGTTTCCATATAGTTTCTCGACTATGCTTTTATGGACTTTAGTCTTCTCAGTTGGGGGCCAACTTGGTGATCTGATCGAGTCAGCTTTCAAACGTCATTATGGAGTCAAGGATTCAGGCAAGATCTTACCTGGACACGGTGGGATCTTAGACCGTTTTGATTCATTACTATTTGTTTTACCATTGATGCATTTTGCTGGCTTGATCTAATAGGTCGATTAGGATAAGGACGGTAGAACAATATGATAACAACTATAATTACATTTATCATCGTCTTTGGGATCTTAGTATTTGTCCATGAATTTGGACACTATTATTTTGCCAAACGTGCAGGGATCTTAGTACGTGAATTTGCGATCGGGATGGGACCAAAACTGTTTGCCTATCGCAAGAATGGCACGACTTATACTTGGCGGATCTTGCCACTGGGTGGTTATGTCAGCATGGCAGGTTTGGAAGACGACACTGAAGAGTTGAAAAAAGGGATGCCAGTCAGTCTGATCACTGACGAAAATGGTGTTGTTCAAAAGATAAATACTAGTAAAAAGATCACTTTAGTCGAAGGGATCCCGCTTGAATTGACTGACTGGGATCTGACCGATGGACTTTGGGTCGAAGGTTATGAAAACGGCACTGAAGATGAGATCAAACGCTTTAAAGTCGATCACGATGCATTGATCATCGGTAAAGATGGGATCGAATTGCAGATCGCACCACGTGATGTGCGCTTTCAGTCGGCTTCGTTAGTCGATCGGATGTTGACCAATTTTGCGGGTCCATTGAATAATTTTTTGTTAGCGATCGTAGCTTTTGGCTTAGTAGCCTTTTTACAAGGCGGAGTCCCTGTAACGACTAATACGATAGCTCAAGTTCAAACTGATTTGGTCGCTCAAAAAGCTGGTTTAAAAGCAAACGATACGATCATCGCGATCGATGGTGATAAAACACCGACTTGGGACGATGTGGCGCAGCATATCAGAACCGCTGATGATAAAGAACTTGTTTTAACAGTCAAACGAGCTGATAAAAAGCAAAATATCAAGGTCAAACCAGTCCAAAAAAACGTAAATGGACAAAAGGTCGCCCAGATTGGTATAATTGCTAAAGGAAAAATGGATCGTTCTATCAAAGCCAAGCTGACTTATGGTTTTACCCAAACTTGGTATGTGATAAAACAGCTAGGAAATGCCCTAGTATCAATGTTACATGGCTTTAGTCTAAATGATCTAGGTGGTCCAGTAGCAATGTTTTCACTCACATCACAGGCTAAAGAAAACGGCCTGATCAGTGTTGTGACACTAACAGCACTGTTGTCAGTTAACTTAGGGATCATCAACTTGTTACCGATCCCTGCTTTGGATGGGGGCAAGTTGCTATTAAATATTATCGAAGCGATCAGAAGAAAACCACTTGATCCAGAAAAAGAGATCATTATCACAATGATCGGTTTTGGATTTTTGATGATCTTGATGCTTCTAGTTACGTGGAATGATATTCAACGCTATTTCTTCCGCTAATTAAATATAAAAGGGGTCTGAGCAAGAATGAAACAATCAAAAATGTTGATTCCAACATTAAAAGAAGTGCCAAGCGATGCTGAAGCACTCAGTCACCAGTTAATGTTACGAGCTGGTTATATCAAACAAGTGACAGCCGGAGTCTATGCCTATTTACCATTGGCTTATCGGGTCTTAAATAATATCGAAACGATCATCCGTGATGAAATGGACAAGATCGATGCAGTTGAAATGCTTGTGCCAGGAGTTTTACCAGCTGAACTTTGGGAAGAATCTGGACGTTACAAGACATACGGAGCTAACTTATTTAAATTAAAGGATCGCCATGAACGTGACTTTATCTTAGGTCCGACCCATGAAGAGACATTTACTAAGATCATCAAAGATGCGATCAAGACATACAAAAAATTGCCTTTGACGTTGTATCAGATCCAAATGAAGTATCGGGATGAAAGTCGTCCGCGTTTTGGACTTTTGCGTGGGCGTGAATTCTTGATGTTAGACGATTATTCATTCCACACAGATATGGAAAGTTTAGATAAAACTTACCGTGACATGGATAAAGCCTACCAACAGATCTTTGAACGTGTCGGTCTTGATTTTAGAGGGATCATTGCTGATGCTGGTGCAATGGGTGGTAAGGATTCCAAAGAATTTATGGCGATCGCACCGATCGGGGAAGATACAGTCGTTTATTCTGATTCAAGTGATTACGCTGCTAACCTTGAAATGGCAAAAAACTTGCGGATCAACAAGAAATCCCATGAAACGCCAAAGGAATTGACAAAAGTAGCCACACCCGATGCAAAGACGATCGATGAAGTTTCAGCTTTCTTAGAAGTTGATCCTGAAAACATGATCAAAACTTTAGTCTTTATGGCCGATGAAAAACCAGTTATCGTTTTGATGCGTGGTAATGACGAGCTAAATGAAGTTAAATTGAAAAACTACTTAGATTGTGACTTCTTAGATCCAGCTGAAGATACCAAAGCACGTGAGCTTTTAGGTGCAGATTTTGGCTCTTTAGGACCAGTTGGTGTAGCAAAAGACATTAAGATCGTAGCTGATCTTGATGTTGATGGGATGGTCAATGCTAATGTAGGGGCTAACGAAAATGGCTACCACTACATGAACGCTAATATCGAACGCGATTATCGCGTAGACGATTTTGTTGATCTTCGGACCGTTAAAGAAGGCGACCTTTCGCCAGATGGTGAGGGTGTCCTTAAGTTTACACGTGGGATCGAGATCGGTCATATTTTCAAATTAGGTACACGTTATTCTGAAAGCTTAGGTGCAACAGTTTTAGATGAAAATGGTCGTGAAGTACCGATCATCATGGGTAGTTATGGTATCGGGGTATCTCGTTTGCTATCTGCGATCGTAGAACAAAATAGCGATGAAAATGGGATCATTTGGCCACGTTCGATCGCACCATTTGATGTTCACGTGGTACCGGTCAATGTGAAAAAAGAAGAACAAGTTAAACTAGCAACTGAGATCACAACATTGTTAGAAGATGCGGGCTACAAAGTTTTAGTTGATGATCGTAAAGAACGTCCAGGGGTAAAATTTGCCGATGCTGATCTTATCGGTCTACCTGCTCGGATCACAGTTGGTAAAAAAGCCGATGAAGGGATCGTTGAGATCAAATTACGTCGTACAGGCGAAACACTTGAAGTTAAGACAGATGAATTATTAAATTCGATCAAGATCTTACTCAAAGAAGATCAAGGCATTTTTGGCTAGATATAGATAATTGGACTGGCGAAAGTGACTTCACCAGTCCTTTTATTTCTGATAGAGAGGGGTCAGAATTTGGAACCAAATAAACAGGAATTGTTTTTGCGCTTACTTGAACAGATCAAGTGGCAACATTTACCAGAAGAACAAGAGCTCTTTATCGGAGCTACGATCGATAAAGTCGAAGTTCATACAGCTTCAAAACGCTGGGAATTTACGATCAGTTTAAAGCAAGTGTTGCCCTTTACAACATTTTTGCGCTTTAACCACGCTCTTGCCAACGCTTTTGAACCGATCGCTCAAACGGCTTTGAATTTGAAAGTTCAAGAGGCGACGTTAAATGATCGTGATCTTGGTGATTATTGGGCCTATGTGGTTTCAACGTGCGGGGTCAATTCGCCTTTGATCCAAGAATTATGTCAAGGTAAGGTACCGTATTTAGATGATAACCGTGTCATGTTGTTGGCTGAAAATGAGATCATCAAAAACTTTTTGACAACACAGGCTTTAGGGCCGATCGAACGGACGTATCAACAGTATGGCTTTCCTAAATTTACGATCAATACGTTGATCGATGAATCAAAATCACAGGCTAAGATCGATGAATACAAAGAACAAAAAGCTAGATCTGATGCGCAATTGGCCCAACAAGCTGTCGAAGCGATCCAAAAACAAAACGAAAAACGTCAACAAAAAGCCAAAGAAAAAGAAACGGTCACTGTTGATGGACCAGTCCAACTTGGCAAAAAGATCGCTGATGATGCTGAGATCAGACAGATGGCAACGATCACGGAAGAAGAACGTTCGGTGGTCGTCCAAGGTTATATTTTCGATAAAGAAGTTCGAACTCTACGCTCCGAGCGCAAGTTGCTCATCATCAAGGTCACGGATTATTCTTCATCAATGGTGATCAAAAAGTTTTCTCGCAATGAAGAAGATGAAGCGATGTTTGACGCTTTAGCTGTAGGTAAGTGGGTCAAAATTCGTGGGAGCGTTCAAGAAGATACCTATATGCGCGATCTAGCAATGAATGCTTATGATATCGTTGAAGTAGCACATGAAGGGCGCAAAGATATCGCACCAGAAGATCATAAGCGAGCTGAATTGCATGTGCATTCCAATATGAGTATGATGGATGCGACAAATAGTATCAGCGACTATGTCAAGCAAGCAGCTGCTTGGGGCCAAAAAGCGATCGCGATCACTGATCATAGTACGCTACAAGCTTTCCCAGAGGCTCATAGTGCGGGTTTGAAAAATAATGTCAAGATCTTATACGGGGTCGAGGCTAATGTCGTTGATGATGGGCAACCGATCGCTTATAACGAACAACATGTGAAATTAAAAGATGCGACATATGTTGTTTTCGATACGGAAACGACAGGGTTATCAGCTCGCTATGATAAGGTCATCGAATTAGCGGCAGTCAAGATGAAAGATGGCGAAGTGATCGAGCGTTTTGAACAATTTATCGATCCAGGGCATCCACTTTCACAAACGACGATCAAATTGACTTCGATCACGGATGATATGGTCCGAGGCTCAAAGTCTGAAAAAGAAGTCTTTGAGATGTTCCAAGAATTCTGTAAGGGCAGTATCATCGTCGGTCATAATGCGACCTTTGACGTGGATTTTATGAATACTGGTTATGCTCGGCATGGACTACCCTTGATCGGTGAACCTTGGTTGGATACATTGCCGATGGCACGCTTATTGTATCCAGAAATGAAAGGTTTTCGTTTGAATACCTTAGCTAAGAAATTAAATGTCAACTTGGAACACCATCACCGGGCGATCTATGATGCGGAAGCAACGGGCTATATCTATTATGCAATGCTAAAAGATGCCGAAGAAAAGTTGAATATCGAATACCATGATCAATTTAATACGCAAAAAGATGATGAGACTTATAAACATCAGCATCCATTCCACGCGGTGATCTTGGCTAAAACACAAGAAGGGCTCAAAAATCTCTTTAAAGTTGCTTCGGAGTCAATGGTCAAGTATTTTTACCGTGTTCCACGGGTACCACGTTCCGTTCTAGATAAATATCGTGAGGGGTTGATCGTTGGTTCGGCATGTGCTGATGGGGAAGTATTTACTGCGATGATGCAAAAAGGTTATGAACAAGCTAAAGAAAAGGCAAAATATTATGACTATTTAGAAGTTCAGCCTAAAGCATTATATGCTCCTTTGATCGAACAAGAGTTAGTCAAAAATAATAAAAATTTAGAAGAGATCATTTCTAATATGGTGCAACTAGCTGAAGAGCTCAATATCCCGATCGCAGCTACGGGGGATGTGCATTTTATGAATAAAGAAGATGCGATCTACCGTAAAATCTTGATCCATTCACAAGGCGGGGCTAACCCGCTTAATAAGCTACGTGATCTACCAGATGCACACTTTCGAACAACTGATGAAATGCTGGAAGATTTTGCCTTTTTAGGTGAAGAAAAGGCAAAAAAGGTCGTAGTAACTGATCCAAATAAGATCGTCGACATGTGTGATGAGATCACGCCAGTCAAGGATAAATTGTATACTCCTAAAATGCCAGGGGCTGAAGATGATATCAAGAATTTGACATTGAACAAAGCCCATGAATGGTATGGCGATCCGTTACCAGATAACGTGCAAAAACGAGTTGATAAAGAATTGAAATCTGTTATCGGAAATGGTTTTTCGGTCATCTATTTGATCTCACAAAAGTTAGTGGCTAAATCAAATAAAGATGGCTATTTAGTAGGGTCTCGTGGTTCGGTGGGCTCAAGTCTGGTCGCAACACTGACTGGTATCACCGAGGTCAACCCATTGCCACCACATTATCGCTGTCCAAAATGTAAGTGGTCGCATTTTTATGAAAAAGGTGAGTATGGTTCTGGCTATGACTTACCTGATAAAGAATGTCCAGAATGCAAAACAGAATTGGTCAAAGACGGACAAGAGATCCCATTTGAAACGTTCCTTGGTTTCAAGGGGAATAAAGTTCCCGATATCGATCTGAACTTTTCAGGGGACTATCAACCAGTAGCTCATAACTATACGAAGGTCTTGTTTGGTGAGAACAATGTTTTTCGGGCTGGTACGATCGGTACTGTGGCTGATAAAACGGCCTATGGTTATGTCAAAGCCTACGAACGTGACACTGAGCAGAATTTGCGAGGTGCTGAAGTCGATCGACTGGCTAAGGGGGCCACAGGTGTCAAGCGAACGACCGGTCAACACCCGGCTGGGATCTTGGTCGTACCTGATTATCTTGATATCTATGACTTTACTCCGATCCAGTATCCGGCTGACGATCTGACTGCAGCTTGGAAAACGACTCACTTTGATTTCCACTCGATCCATGATAATATCTTAAAACTCGACTGTTTAGGGCATGATGATCCGACGATGATCAGAATGTTGCAAGACCTTTCAGGGATCGAGCCAAAAACGATCCCGACCGATGATCCCGGCGTGATGAAGCTATTTTCAGGAACTGATATTTTGGGTGTTACTCCAGAGCAGATCCAGTCTAAGACCGGTACTTTGGGGATCCCAGAATTTGGTACGCGCTTTGTTCGAGGAATGTTAGAAGAAACGCATCCTAAAACGTTTGCCGAATTAGTCAAGATCTCTGGGCTTTCCCACGGGACTGACGTGTGGTTAGGCAATGCGGAAGAATTGATCCAAAATGGGACCGTTACGATGCCAGAAGTTATTGGATGTCGTGACGATATCATGATGGACTTGATCCATATGGGAGTCGAGTCTGACTTAGCCTTTAAGATCATGGAACATGTACGTAAGGGTCGTGGTATTCCAGATGAGTGGCAAGCAGCGATGCGTGAATCTGAAGTACCAGAATGGTATATCGGTGCATGCTTGAAGATCAAATACATGTTCCCGAAAGCCCACGCGGCGGCCTACGTGTTGATGGCTTTGCGGATCGCCTATTTCAAGGTGTACTATCCATTGGTATACTATGCTGCTTATTTCTCAGTTCGAGCTGATGACTTTGATCTAGTTTCGATGGCTCATGGTAAAGAGTCAGTCAAAGCTGCGATGAAAGAGATCAATGACAAGGGTAATGAGGCTACGGCAAAAGAAAAAAATCTATTGACCGTACTTGAATTAGCCAACGAAATGTTGGAACGTGGCTTTGAATTCAAAATGGTCGATCTCAATAAATCAGATGCCAGTGATTGGTTGATCGAAGATAATACTTTGATCGCGCCATTTACGGCAGTGCCAGGTTTGGGTCTAAACGTTGCCAAACAGATCGTGGCGGCACGTGAGGAACAAGATTTCTTATCTAAAGAAGATCTCGCTAAACGTGGTAAAGTCTCTGCGACGATCATCGATTTCATGACCGAAAACCACGTACTTGACGCTTTGCCAGACTCTAACCAGCTTAATTTGTTCGCTGATTTCTGATATATCAACGTTTTTGAAGATTAGGTAAATTTAATAAAAGAGATGTCTATTTTTCAAATGGGCAACAAATGGGCAAAAATTTTTAGCGATACTGTAAAAGGTATCGCTTTTTTATTACAGAAAATTATCAATTTGAGCTATCTTATCTTCAAAATCTTGACGTGCTTTTTTAGTCACGTGCATATAAATCTTTTCTGTGATGTTTGTGTCAGCATGTCCAATGCGATCTTTGATTACACGCAGAGGTACATCCATATCGGCAAGTACCGAAACATGCGTATGTCTGAAATAGTGTGTAGTGACATCTTTATCTATGTTCTGACGTTCAATTATACGCTTTAGCATAGTATTTGCGTTGTTGATGTTAAGTGGCTTTTGATCAGCAAAATGTGGTGCTGATGGATTGTAAGCGAACAGTAACGCATCTAAGTCTTTGTTACGCATATGTTTTTCGACGATATCTGTAGCTTCAGGGGATAAGATTATCTTGCGCATCCCAGCAAAAGTTTTGGTAGAGTCTGACAAATAATATCGTGAGGGTGAGCTCAGGAAAACAAGTGAGTGATTGATATCAAGATAAGTTTTACCGTTTTCTTTGATCACATCTTGAACGCGTAAGCCAGATGCCTCGCCAAAACGCATTCCGGTCAAGTATTGTAGCTTGAAGACATCAGCATAGTGATCTGCACCATTTATCAAACAATCATCAATTATTTTTCTATACTCGTCTTGTGTCAGATACTTATTTTCTATTTGATTTCTTTTGCGAGCATTTTCATTTTTCCATTCAATCTTTACTTTTTTAACATGATTATCTTTTAAATATCCATATGTCACAGCAAAATCAAACAAGATAGATACTTTATTTTTTATAGCTCGGACAGTTCCATTTGTTAGATCGCGTTCGTTGTTATACAGCAGATCGTTGAAGTAGCGATTTAGACTTCGTTGTGAAATATTGCTTATGATAGTATCATGACCAAAATCATCGACAAATTTTCTGATAAACAATGCACCATTTTTGTAAGTGCTAGGTTGGACTCGTTTTTGATATTGCTCTAAAAATGCGATTGATACTTGTGAGAGTGTTGCAGTTTGAACAAATTCACTTTCTTCTGCTAATGCTTTATTGATTTTACGCTCTAACTCTTGTGTAGCTGCTTTTACTACTTGCGGTGTTTTCTTCCCATATGTTACAGAAACCTTGTGATATTTTCCTGTCAATGTTGATTTGTAACGTTCGACAAAGCAGTAGCGCTTTTCCAATTTTCCGTTGACTAGTACTTCTCTGTTTTCGATCCACATAATAACATCTCTCCTTTTGCGAATGTATGTTCTTTCTTGTGTCTTATAAAACCCGTCACTGGGGACGGGTCGGGATAATTGCTATTGATTCAATTCTAAAGTCATATCGTAATCATGATGATAGTTGTCATCTTCGTAATCATCAGTATCATAGCTACCAGAGAATTTAAAACGAAGGTTGGTTAAATCAGAAACATTAGATAACGATTTTACAGGAATGGTTACCCAACCATCCTTTGTAGCACCGTTTGAAATCGCACCATCCCAACTATCAACATCAGCGGTATGCTGTTCACCATTATTTAGAACTACAGTTCCTTGTGTAGGATAAATATTGATATCTTGGGTAGGTGTGATTGATAAATGAATTCGGACAAAACCTTGTAAATTGAAATCACCATCTTCATTAGAACTATATTTATATTCTTTGGTAGTTTTTAAAACTTCGATTTTATCGATATTAATATTTGCTACCCAGCTGTTATCTGTATAATTGACATCATATGTCTTTTTGTCAGCAATTTTATAAGTTGTGTAGTCATATTTAAAGGTGTCAGATGAATTACTTTTTGCAGAAGTATTACTTCCTGTTGCTGAACCATTTGAATGGTTACTACTATCTGAACTATCTCCAATAGAACCAACTGCCAAAATAGCGATAATAATGATTGCTACACCACCCAAAATAGACCAAAGCAGTGTTTTATTGGATTTGTTCTTGGTAGTAGTCGGATCATTTTGACTTTGATTGGAATTTTCAGTTGTAGGAGCATTTGGAACGGGATGTTGCAATAGTGTAAACACTGTTGCGATTATTAAAACAATAATAGCTGGTAGATATAGACTAGCTGTAAGCCCAAAAAGAGCATTTCCAATAATACCTAAAACTGGACCAACGATAGAAATATAGTGCTTTTTTGACTGTACCAAAGCCCAGATGTTTAGCCCCACACCGATCCAAGCCATGATATAAAAGAAAGCAGCGATTGACCCAGTGGAGTCTCCACCTTCAAAAGCATCAGAAAATGCGCTACTTACAATTACAGGCATAGCAATTGCGAATAAAACGCAGTTAACGATATCCAGAACACCAGTCCAAGTGTTCAATGCTAAACGATTTTTCTTCATAGTGAAAAATCATCTCCTTTTTTATTTCAGCTTTTAACGTCATCAGTTTTTGGACGACCAAAAAAGTGGTTAGGCATAGCGCATATTTTTAGTGATATATTCATTAACAGCATCGCGATTTGAGTTTCTGATTGTTGTATTTGAAAAATCTTTAAAACTTTCAAATTCGTTACTCTTGTTAGTTATATCGAAGGACTTAACTCGAGAATTTGTTGAGGAAATGTCAGAGATTATTTGCTTTTTTTCAGTAGCAAAATCATCAGAATCATATAAGAATATCATATCTCCATATCCATCAAATCTTGCGCTTAGTGCAGCAATTTTTTGATAAAACCTTTCTAACCCCTCATCTGTGGATGGCATTGAATTGATAATGCTAAAATTCTTTTGATTATTTAAGTAAGCATAGTCAGCTTTGTAACTGACAGGTGAGGTAGCATATGGTTTGAAGGTAGGATTTGGCAACAGATTATTATTGATAAAATTATTTTCCTTAAAGTATGATTTAACAATTTCAGTTGCGTTAGCTACGGCTCTATTTCGACGATAATAAAATTCCTTTCCCACATATGTATCTACAAGCATATCAAGGACACTACCAATATTTTTTGTAGCACCATAAGTGAGGGGGGATAGCATTATATTCTCAGGTAATCCTTCAATGGTAACTAGTTTTTTACTGATTTCTATATTGAAAAGACTTGGCTGACTCAACTTTTGTAACATAAATTTTGTGAACTTCAATGTTTCTTTGAAGAGTCTTTTCGAATCTTCGGAATAGTTTAATAAGCTATTTAGCTTGTTTGTATGCTCAGGCAATATAGAAAAATCGATAATATTATTGCTTGAATCAAACATGATTATTCCTATATTTATTTGCTCATTACGTATGTAGTCAGGAACGTAAGAAATTACTGTGAAAGTATATTTTTGTCTTCCCAAACCAATCCACCTCCTGAAATATTGGTAAAGTAATTTTGTGATGCTAAATAGTTAAAAATATTTGGCAATGCATCTACTTGATTTAATAGAAACTGCAGATACAAATTCTTTTGATAATCGCCTTCAATAAACCAACTATCAGGTATAGAATTTATCATAGTTGCCAAAGTTGAAGGTGTCAATAATTTAGTTGAACAGTAAATGTCGTTAAATGGATTTGCGGAAGATTTACAGTCAATAAGAGGGTCAAATAATTTGAATAATAAAGTTTCCTTCAAATCTCTATTGGCACCCAAGACATCAAGCGAAAATGCTAACCATGACTTATCAGAGAAGTTTCTTTTTTGTAATAAGTCCACTTTTTTAAATCCTGCAATATAATCTCTTGATTTCCAATATGGACCAAAAAAACAATATCCAAAATCTATTGATAATACAATTTTACCGTTATTAGATCTATGCAACAGTATGTTTCCGGGATTTTGATACCTATCAACATTAGCTGTTAAAAAATCAAAGTACATAATCTTAGGTATATCTGACTTATTACTAATTTGAGACACGAAATTATTCAACCTTCTTATTGCCCCAGGTACTTTAAAACTCAATTCGTTTAGAATTAAATTTAGCTCTTGAGTTAATAAATTATCTACGGATTTAACTCCTAAATAGATTCCAGGTTTCACAATATTAGTTGAAAAACGTAAATCAGGAAAATCAGATAAATCTTCATCAGTGATTTCAATAAAAGCGAAATCCGGCGTGGGAACATTCAATATTTTAGCTAATTTATAGCAAATGGCTTCCTGTGCTAAAGAAGCATCAAGCGAAATTAGTTGCTCGCCAAATTTTCCTAAATTTCCCTTTAAAAAGTATTTATTACCGTCATCAGCTAAAATTATTGATGGTTTAGTTACGCCGGGACCATTATTTCTAGCATTTAAAAAAGCCTCTACTTGTAATGTTTCTACCAATGAATTTCATCATCCTTTCAATAGGGAACGTTTACTATTTTAAATTTCTATTCAATATTTTTACACAATAACGACACCACGCACATAAAAGGCGTCATTTTCTGTAACTATCTTATCTTCATATTTTTTATTGAGTGACACTAGGCGTAACTCATCATGCTTGACAACCAATTTTTTGACATAGGCTTCACCATTTAAATCGGCAACTACTATCCTATTAGACAAGTCAAATAAGCTTTCGTTAGTCACTTCGATCACAAATATAATTTGACCGTCAGCAAAGAGCGGCTCCATTGAGTTACCATTGATTTTAAGAGCATAGTCATACTTGTCTGGAGTATTATCCACTAAAATCTCTTCTGGTTTCCAATCTTGCAGATATTCACCAGTGCCAGCAGATACATAGCCTAGTAATTCAACAGGGTACTCTGTTTGGTAGTAATCTTTAGCTTCTTTTATAGATATAACTTTTTTGTTTTTTTCTTGCAGTTGCTCTTTGAGTTGATTTGATGAGTAGGCTACTACATTTTGTTGGCGATTTTTTTGAAGTTTTGAAAAATTAGATAATAAGTGGAATTCAAGCCCATCATCAGAAGCGTCGTCTTTATTCTTGAATCTAAGATCGATGTCAGATTTTAAAACTCCAAAATAATCAGCAATTTTTTGAAGATTTCCCATAGTAGGAAGTGATGTCCCTTTTACATATCCAGTTATAGTGCTTTTAGGGATATTTAAATCTCTATGTACATCTACCTGTTTTTTATTATGCAAAGAAAGCAATTCATTAAATCTTGCCGAAAAGAATTGTTTATTTTCTTTATCTTGTGGACTTTTTCTAGCCATAAACTCACCGCCTTTATAAGTTATTATATAGGAAATGTAGTTGTTTTTCTATATAAGTACGAAAAAAAACGACTTTTTTTATAAAAATTACTTTACAAAGTACGAAAATAATCGTATTATATATTTGTAAGGTTGATACAGACCTTACAAATGAACGAAAGGAGTAAGTTATGAGAAATGTACAAAAAAAGAAGAACCCCCTGAAAGAGTTCTTCTTCGAAATCAAAGTGAAATTCTTGACCTTCGAGTTTCACGTAAAATTCAGCGGTAAACGCTGATAGATAAAACTAAAGAAAGGGGGTGACCCCTAACTTTAGAGTACATTTTATCATAGTTAACAAAACAAATGAAACTAAAAAAGCTATTATTTGGAAAATACGAATATCATAAAACATCTAACGATGAAAAATTGGACGTTCGTATTAACTTAAGATTTGGTATTTTACCAGCAATAATAGTAATCGGTTTAATTTTTTGGCTGATTTGGCTATTTTAAACCAAAGAGAAAGAGAGATGATTATTATGCCAAAAATAACTTTGGAAGCAGCAAGAGTTAATGCGATGATGACCCAAAAAGAAGCTGCTAAAAAATTGGGTGTTCATTTTCAAACATTAGCGAAATACGAAAATGATAGTAGTAATATTCCTTTCTCTCTATTAGAAAATGCAAGCGAGCTATATGGTATTCCGCTCTCTTTCATTTTTTTAGGGAAAAAGTACGAAAATATTAGTACTAAATAAAGAGGAGGGACCAGAATGAATGAACTAAAAATCTTCAACAACGGCAACATTGATTTGCCAGTCAGAGAAGTTAACGGTCAAATTGAATTTGATGCGGAAGTGAGTGCGATTGGTTTAGGAATTGCCGAACCTAAAAATGGAAAAATGTACGTTAAGTGGAACAGAGTTAGAAAGTATCTTTCGACACAAGTGTCGAAAGGCGACTACATCAGCGAACCAGACTTCTACACGTTAGCAATCAAAGCGAATAACCCAACCGCCGAAAAATTTCAATATTGGGTAACGCATGAAGTATTGCCAACAATTCGCAAACATGGTGCATATATGGCTGATGAAGTACTTGAACAGGCACTAGTAAACCCAGATACGATCATCAAGATTGTCGAAAAACTGAAAGAAGAAAAAGAAGCCAAGGAAATTGCAGAAAAAAGAGCTGAACAACTTCAACCAGACGCAGATTATTGCAAGAACGTGCTTCGCAACCCGACGTTGATCTCATCAACTGAGATAGCCAAACGCTATGGTTGGGGCGCTGTGACACTGCACAAGAAACTTCATGAGCTAGGTGTTATGTACAAGCAAGGTAAGCAATGGATCTTATACGCTAAGTACTCGCGTTTAGGTTACGCCGATCGAGTGCGCTATGAAAAGGGCGCAGGGTTGCTTAAATGGACACCGAAAGGCGAGCGGTTCATCTATAACCTGCTGAAAGATGAAGGTATCGTACCGATCATCGAACGTCCGGCATTCGAGGAACAGCTTGAGCTACAAGCACAGGTTGAATACAACGGACCGTATTACACAGCAAGTAGCATTGCATGGAATTTACACATGCCACACAAAGATATCAGGTTGATTGGAAAAGTCGCAACTGAGCACAGATTAAAACCTGTGTTCGTTGATAGCAACAAATACTGTCGCATTGTGGTCGATGAATACGGACGTCAAAGCTTTGAATATACACAGCTAGGCGCCGAAACGATCGAGCAATTGCTTGAACTTGAAGGCTACATTTAAGGAGGTGATCAACATGATGGCGAATGGGTGGAAAACGCCACAAGAGATCATGAATGACTACGGACTAGAAAAATCAGCGTTTGCAGAGCGTAAGCGTGACTGTGTTGCTAATCCTGAGTTCAGAGATGCGATCGTTCAAGATGGTCGTAAGATGACATACATCATTGAAGAGCGCTGGCAAGCATACTTGAGATATCGATCAGAGCAATACCGAATTAGGACGCTAGATCCGCACATTAGGGAAGGTGCAATTAATTGATATTGGAGGCTAAACAGATGACAGCAGAAGAATTAGAACTAGGAGAGTGGGTCGCAAAACAAATTCGAGTGTGGAAGCAATTCACTCGTGAGATCACTGTAAGTCAAGCGATTGATTTTAATAAAACGTATGATCGTTATGGTATTACGCCACTTGTTGTCGATTCGTTAGACGATGAACAGGAATGGCTATCAGAGATCATTTTAGGGGGTGATACAGATCAAGTTGTTAGTGTTGATCGCAGTGCTAATCGTGGTTGATGGAGGATGCGAATTATTAAAAACGAAATGGAGATGAAGGAAGTGAAAGAAGGGACCAAAAAATACAGAGATCCTTTTGAAGGAATGAGCTTCAAAGGAGATCCTGTATCAAAAGAAGAATACTTAGCTGCCTACGAAAGCTATGTTAATCGCTGTTCTAGTAGTGCTGAGCTAGTAGACGGAGTAACAGTTATTTCATTTGACAAAAAGAAGGTTCTGCTGGATGGAAAAGAAGTGAAAGGAATTACTGATATTGAAATAAAAAAACACGCCAGCAATATTGCTGACGTAACAATGAAGTTAAAAGCCAACATCAAAGGCCTAGATGTTGATTGATGGCTGTCGAGATAACATTAGTTGCTATTGAGGCTAAAGCATTCAATGATGTTGAGCCTACTTTGCTAGCTATGGCTTTTGTCTTAGACCAATTTTTATCTTCACGAATATCTGCTAAGAATTTATGGCCTTCTGGTGAAAGGTCTTGAATTAAAAAATCGCCACCAAGACAAAAAGTTACCCCTAGCAATAAACCGGCTTCATCAGCTTGCCGAATATGATATGCAATAGTATTCATATTATATTTTTGAACAATGCCAGATTCAATAAAATCTCCAGTAGTAGCTACTTTTGAGAAGTCGGTGTTATCTTCAACGACAACTAATATATCTCTGATACAGTCAGGGTCTAACCGCATAAAATTCACCTCCTTTCACAGGAGATGACTAAATTATAGCAGAAAGGAAGTGATATGAATGACATTCGAAGAAAACAAAGGAGCGATCGCACTATTCTTGCTAATGGGAGTTGCGATCGGTGCGTGGTCTCCGACGGTGACGCTAGTAGTGCTAGCCTTAAGCTTGCTGGTTATCACGTACAGTGGCTGGAAACGCGAGCCATGGCTTGATCACTTTTTCGAGCCATGAAAAAAGGATCGCATGGCAGTGCGACCCTGACAAAAAATATTTTTCAGTTAGATTATAACACGAAATTAAAGGAGTTTTCGGAATGAATAACGTAAATTCAAAAAAAGCAGTACACACGGTATCAGATGTGTTGGAAGAATTGGGTTTTAAAACTTATGTTGTAGCTATTAAGGAACCAAAAAAAGAAGAGGTTGATGCGGTAGTCAGTGGAGATACTGAAGCAGTAGCAAAGTTACTACTATCATTTTTTAACGCCGTACCGAAGCGAGTAGTGAAACAGATGCAACAATACTTGCTCGAACGTATGGTAGAAGAGGGTTTAAGAAGGGAAAGCGATGAATAATGAGATTTGATGAAATCGACGCAATCAAGACGCAAAAGGATCCAAATAGTTGCTATCGGCTAGATGATGAACAGTTATACACGATCACAGAATGGGACGGTACAGACCTGTTACACAATACAAAAGATGGCGTTGTTGACTATGTACGTGGTGAGCTTACAACTGTGCTATTTAAGATTAATAAAGCACAGACGGAAGATGATGACGAAGCAGCGTTTGAGGTAGCAAAAGAATATTTAGAACAATTTTCAGCGATCGAGGAGGAAAAATAGATGAACGAGTTAACAACATTAGAGCGAGTTGACATTGATTACACACCAGCAGTTTTGACTATCCAAAATAAAGATGTTTTGGATCAAGCAGTAGATGAGTTCATCAGCAAGTATGAAAACATCATTGTTACTGAAGAAACCTTGAAAGATGCAAAAAATTCAAAGGCACAAGTAAATGCTTTGAAGAAAGCACTTGATGACAAGCGCAAAGAACAGAAGCGTATTTATAACAAGCCACTTAACGCTTTTGAGAATGAAATCAAGGCATACATTGAAAAGCTAAATAATGTGTATCAATCGATCAACGACGGCGTTAAATTCTTTGAGGATAAGCAACGTGATGAACGCAAGCAAAATGTCCAAGCAATGATCAAAGAAGTTTCTGAAGCTAACGCTGTTGATCCGACAACTGTCGAGCTACAAAATTCGTGGTTGCTCAAGTCTGCAACAAAAGCTAAGACAATGGCTGAAATCGTAGAAGCGGTCCAAAAACAAAAGCGCACCAACAAAGATATTGAAATGATCACAGAATATTGCGCTAAGTTGAATTTACCAACAACTCGATATGTTGAGACTGCACGAGACTTTGACTATTGGGAAGCTAAGCGTTTAGCTGACACAGATTACGAAGAGTTACAAGCTCGTAAAGAAGCAGAGCGTGCAGCTAAGTTAGCAAAAGTTGCACAGGAAAAAGAAAAAATCGTTGAAGTAGGCGAAAAGCAGATCGACTCTGAAACTGGTGAAGTAGTCAAAGAGTTGCAAGTTCTTACATTGAAGATCAAGGGAACGAAAGAGCAACTTGATAGTTTAGGCCGAGTGATCACAGCGAGTGGCATCGAAGTGCTAGAAGCTTCAGAGAGAGAAACAGTTATTGAGAGAAAGTAGGTGTTAAGCATGTCAGATACGCAAAGCGCTCCAAGCGAATTGTTCAAAGGAATGGCTAAGTTTAGAGAGCAGTTAAAACAGCCAGAATTGAACGGAGACAACCTTTATTTTAAAAATAAGTATGTAACACTAAGCGGTGTTCAAAAGGCGATAGACGCCGCTTTAAAAGGGACAGGGCTAGCTTATTTTCAAAAGGTATCCAATATCGACAACGGGATCGGTGTAGAAACAATCGTTACACACGAAAGTGGGCAGATGATCACGAGTGGCATCTTGGTTTTAACACCACAGAAAAAAGATGTGCAAGGATATGGATCATCGATCACATATGCCAAACGTTACCAATTGTCTGCTATGTTTGGTATTTCTAGCGACGATGATGATGACGGCAATGCAGCTACTAACGCTAATCAAAAGCAATCAAGACCAACGCAAAATAATCAGCAACAAAATAGAAGTCAGCAACGATCACAAACACAACAACAGCAAACTCAAAACGAGATAGCTAAGCTACAAGCAGACTATGACGCTAAAGTAGCGTATCTGTCTAAGACGTATCAATTAAGCGATACAGATGTTACATCAATGATTTTCCAAGAAGCAACTGCTAAATACAAGAATTTCCAAAAACTTGCTAAGTTGCCAAAACTAAAAGCGTCTATTGAGTGCGCAATCAGTGTCAATGAAAACCTAAAAAAGGGAGTTAGTAAACAATGATCAATAGTGTGTCTTTGACTGGACGCCTTACAAGGGATCCAGAACTAAAATACAGCCAGAGCGGTACAGCATTCGCAAATGCAACTTTAGCAGTTGAGCGAAACTATACGAATCAGCAAGGTGAGCGTGAGTCTGATTTTATCAGATTATCCGCTAGTGGGAAACGAGCAGAAACATTAGCAAATCATTTTAAAAAAGGCGAATTGATGGGCGTTGAAGGAAGGCTAAAGACATATAGCTATGAAAACACCCAAGGACAGAAAGTGTATGTAACAGAAGTTGCGATCAATAATTTATCATTTTTGCAACCTAAGTCACAAAAGGCTGGATATAGCCAACAAAATAATCTTGAGCAATATGATGATTACGATCCAGGGCAACAGATCGATATTCAAGATGGTGATCTTCCATTCTAAGGAAAAACTACATGAAACCAACAGCAAAAGATGTATTGATCGACTTTGTTTTAGGTGCTGCAGTTGAGTCTGGCTTGAGTCACGAAGAGCTAAAAGCGATCTTGAAAGAGATCGAAGAACAGCACTATCACTTGATGATTAAGAGCAAGATCTAACGACGAGCGTCAGTAAACGTAAAATGCCAGACGGGTGAGAGGCCCGATAAATTTAAGGAGGCCGTAAGTATGGAAAAGCCAAGTTATTTCTCAATTTTAACAGCGGATGTTAGATATGATCGAAGATTGGGCAAACCTAATGCAAGAGAGTTATACAGTGAGATCACGGC
>NZ_CAQLEL010000005.1:0-28442 GCF_948826705.1 uncultured Ligilactobacillus sp. | reverse complement strand
TGATACTAGAACTGGTTAGTTCATTTAGTATAGATAATTTTTGCTCTGCACTATATTTTGATTTCCTAGACATATAAAATACCCTCCAAGTATTAAGATGAATTTTCTATTTCATCTGTATACTTAGAGGGCATTATAACCAAAAATTTCGAGTGACCTTTTGTATTATTATTAGAGAACATCTTCAAATGAGACAATGCAACATCTTCGGTATACACGCGGAGATACAGCAATTTATCTGAGAAATTTCGATTTTTTCTTGAACCTATTCACTATTCAGTAGTAGCCTTACCATCATTCATTTGTTCTTTGATGTAGGCAATTTCCTCATCAATATTCAGACGTGGGAAAATCGGTGTTCCTTTAGCAACAACTTTGATACCCGTTGACAATCCTGAAAATTCAAGATTTTCAAGATCAAAAACTGCTCTAAGTCCCAATTGTTCCATAATAGCATTTGATGTTGTCATCATGAATGGTTGTATGAGATGCGCTATGACTCTGAGACTTGCTACTAAGTGAGCCATGACTGCCGACAATTTATTGCGATCATCTTTATCTTTAGCAAGTACCCAAGGCTCTGTTTCATCAATATACTTGTTGGTGCGAGAAATGATCGTCCAGATGGCATCAAATACTTTTGGATAATCAACAGCTTCCATTTGTTTATGGTAGGCTGCGATGTTGTCAGCCACAACAGCCGACAAGTCCGCATCAAATTCTGTTGCAGTCACAAAAGCCGGTACTTCACCACCGAAGTATTTATTAACCATAGCAACCGTACGATTAAGGAGATTTCCAAGGTCATTGGCAAGTTCGTAATTGATACGCCCAACATAATCTTCAGGGGTGAAGGTGCCATCTGAACCAACTGGCAGACTCCGCATGAGATAATAACGGAGAGGATCAAGCCCAAAACGTTCTACTAACATTTCTGGGTAAACAACATTCCCCTTTGATTTAGACATTTTACCGTCTTGCATAACAAACCAGCCGTGGACAATGAGACGAGTTGGCAATGGCAAATCAAGCGCCATAAGCATTATTGGCCAATAGATCGAGTGGAAACGAAGAATGTCTTTTCCAAGCATGTGAATGATTTCGTGGTGATCATCATTGTGCCAGAACTTATCAAAGTTAGTACAGTTGTCTCGTCCATAGCCGAGTGCAGTAATATAGTTCATCAAGGCATCAATCCAAACATAGATCACATGTTTTGGATTAGATGGCACCTTAATTCCCCAAGTGTAAGTTGTACGAGAAACTGCCAAATCTTCCAAACCGGGCTCAATGAAATTACTAAACATTTCATTCATACGACCATCTGGTTGGATAAATTCTGGGTGTTTTTTATAATAGGCTACTAAACGGTCCGCATACTTGCTCACACGGAAAAAGTAGGATTCTTCAGAAACCTTTTCAACCTCATGACCTGATGGGGCAACCCCACCGATCATATTGCCAGCTTCATCACGATAAACTTCTACCAATTGACTTTCGGTAAAAAATTCCTCATCCGATACAGAATACCATCCCGTATACTCACCGAGGTAAATATCATCCTGCGCTAGTAATTTTTCAAAAATTTTAGCTACTACTTTTTCATGGAAATCATCTGTGGTACGGATAAATTGGTCATAAGAAATATCCAAGAGTTTCCACAGTTCCTTAACGTCTTTCGTCATGCCATCAACGTACGTTTGAGGTGTAATGCCAGATTTTTCAGCCTTTTGTTGAATTTTTTGACCATGTTCATCAAGACCTGTCAGGTAACGCACATCATAGTTCATCATACGTTTATAACGGGCTAAAACATCACAGGCAATGGTTGTATAAGCAGAGCCAATATGAAGTTTGCCTGATGGATAATAAATCGGAGTTGTAATATAGAATGATTTTCTTTCAGTCATGAGAAATTCCTTTCAAAACAGGGCAGATGAGTCTTACAAACGATAACAGCTTATTATAATACAAAGATAGGCTTTTCAGAACTCATATAAATAGTGATAAGTATCTTGATTCTTCAATAAACGGCACAATTAATTAGTACTTTCAGTTGCCAAAATATTCACTAGAGTTTAATAGAACAATTCTAGTCTAGTTGAAAAAATAAAGTGACTATATATATTATTGATAACTTTTAGATTCGTACAAAGTTTGTTTGGAATATTATTTTAAAACTAAGTTAGTATATTCATTTAACCTATATTTTTTAATGCAATTTTTAAGAGTATACAAGTTAGAAAATCTCCTATTCCTACAATCCCAAACACAAGTAAGGTTTTAAAATTCAAATATGAAAATATAACTGTTCCTAAAGGCATAAGCATCAAAGCAAAAAATGAAATTATACTAAATACCCTTCCTAAATATTTCTTTTCAATTGTAGACTGTAAGTAAGATAACATTTGTACGTTAAAAATTGTCATAGATAAAGATGATAATGAAAACAACAGTAAGGTAACCAGCCAAATCTTCACTAAAGGAATCATAATTAATGGCAAAGATGATATCAAAAGGAACATGCTATATTTGTCTGATGAAAAACTTCTTTTAAAAAAGTTATTTGATACTGCTCCAATAATATTTCCGACTGCTTGACCAATTAAAACCATACCATATAAATTATCCAAACCGTACATTTTATTAATAAATGGTAAATAAAAGTTTATTCCTGAAGAAAAGAAATTAATCATCGAACTTGCAATCACTAAGAGAAGCAACTCTTTATTATTATAGATGTAATTGAAGCCATACTTTATTGAAGTATCATCGGATTTTTTTGAAGAGTCAATAGAGAAATTTAATTCAACAAAAAAAATTTCTAAACACCCAGACAATAAAAAACTGAGAGAATTGATAAGCATTCCATATTTATATCCTACTAATGCTATAGTAAGCATTCCAACAATAGGTGAGAGAATACTTAAAAATTCAGATATTGATTTTGAATAAGAATTATATTTAATTATATTGTCTTTGCTTAATAAATCACTAACTATCGCTCTATAGGCGGGAACATTAAATGCATACAAAATTGCTAGACAGACATTTATCACTATCAACATATACACATTACTCTTGCTATAAAACATGTAAACTATAAAAGTTAGTAAACTAGCTATAAAATCAGTAATAATTAATATTTTTTTCTTATTTTTACTATCAGCAAACACGCCGCCGAAAAGGCTGAATAACAGTTGTATAATAATCTCTGAAAATTGATAAATCCTCATGTAATAATTTGATTTACTTCCAGAAGAAGCTATAACCAATTTGTTGGCATAATCATAAATAGTAGCTCCAAATTCATTTAATTGACCACTGACAATTAACAGAAAAATATTCTTCTTTTCTATATTATTTTTTGACTGCATTTAAATCTCTCCCGTGATAAATACTCAAGATAAAAAATTTTCAAATTCTTGTTTTACTAGTTTAAAGAATTTTCCCATAAATTCTGATGAATACTCTTGTGAATCACTAGTAATGCTAAATTTAAATGTATTACCTTCCTTTTCAAGAAGTACCATAAAAATTGATTTTTGATAATTATTATCCGATATCATGTTATCAATTAAATAGTCAGTTTTTCTTAAAATTGTCCATGAATTTTCTACAAACGATTCACCCAAATAATTAAATAATATATCTGGACATGCCACCCTTGGTAAGGATTTTTTTACCTTATTATACATAATTCCATCATTTGGAACTACCGACATTCTTTTCTCAACTTCATTGCATTGGGAAACTAGATCCTTTTTAACATCAAAATTTATCGGGTATTCTGAAGTAAACCACCCCACTACATCAGTAACACTCTCTAAATACTCTTGACATATTCGTCCATGACCTTCTAATATGACTTGAATATTAATTTTTTGAGATATCATTGCGTAGCATCGTACAATTAGCGCTAAAAGAAAATGTTCAACTTTTATTTTGCTTTGAAGATTTTTCAAATTATCTTGTGAAAGTTCAAGATTTAAATAGTTTTTTTGTATTCCCTGTGAGTATTCATAATTTTCAGAATAATTTGCTTCATGCTCCAAGATTGTATGGTTCCAGTAATTAATTTCTTTCTCATCCACAGGTAAGTTATTAATACTTTCAATTGCTTTTAATAGGCTAGGTTTAGTAATACTACATCCTTTGTTACAAATATAATCATCTAGATCCTGTAAGATAATACCCCAAGAAACAACATCCACTAGTAAATGATGAATACAGAGGACAGCATAGTTAGTATCTGGAGTCTCAATGTATTCAACTGCAATTAAATTATTATCTTCTAAATTAATTTTAGATACTATTTTTTCTGCAATTACATCTACAATTTGTTGAGACATTTGTTCTTTAAAAATTTGATGTTCAAAATAATACTTTCTATATCCTGGTAAATTTATTACAAAGTCACGGTTCTCAGTAATCGACAAACGTAATGAATCATGTCTGTCAATCAAATAATCAATTCCATTTAAAAATGTAGTAATGGGAGTTTTAGAGATATCAACCATAATAACTTGACAAAAGTGCGATAAATTTGGAAGATTTTTTTGAAGAAAATCTTGCATTATCGGAGTTCCCAGTGTTTTATATGCTTTATGTTGCTTATTTTTATTATGAATACGAGCCTGTGAATTAGTATTTATAATAAAGTCTTCCAACTTCTTGTTTTTTAATAGATCCCTAACCGATGCAACATAATTATTCTTCTTTAACTCGGATATTACTTTCATAGCTCTTAAAGAATCGCCACCATTATCTACAAAGGATTCCTCAAGGTCCAAATTATCTCCCAATTCCTGTTTTAATATTTTGTAACACACTGTAAATAATATTGCTTTCTCTTTTTCAGATTTTGAATTTGTTTTCGCTACATTGCTAATATTTATCAACGCTTTTTTATCAGGTTTGCCATTTGAGGTCAGGGGAACTGATTCAATATTGATAAATTTATGGGGAATCATATACATAGGGAAAACATCCAACATCCTTGTTTTTAAAATATCACCATGAATTATACTACCTAGAATAAACGCAACTAGTTCTTGTTTTTTATGATCAAAAATCACTACTGCATCTTGTACTTCTTCTTGACTTAATAAATAATTTCGAATTTCACCTAATTCGACTCTATGCCCGTTAAGTTTTACTTGTTCGTCTTCTCTTCCAAAAAGTACTAGATTACCTGAGGCATCCCAACTGCCAATATCACCTGTTTTATAAAAAACATTTTGTAATGTTTCATCAAAAATAAATTTTTCATGCGTTAAACTATCATTATTCCAATATCCTTGAGAGGTGCTTTCTCCACAAATAAGTATTTCTCCTACTTCTCCCTCTGCGCAATACTTGTTACCATTCTTGATAACTATATCTATATTAGGATTAGGAGTTCCAATAGGCACTTGTTCATTTTCAGCATATGCTTGAAGTTCAAAATGAGTTACCGCTACAGTACATTCTGTTGGACCATAAGAATTCACTATACGTTTTGTCCCAATATACTTTTTCAAACTTTTTTGATTAATAACTGTACCACCATTTATTAATATTCTTAATGGGGCTAAATTATACATTGATACAACATGACTTGGGATAGCTGCTATCGTTACATTATTTTCCTTAATAATATCATCGATTTTTTCAGGAATTAGCCTATTATCTTTATCAATAAGTTGTAACGTAGCACCATTCAATAAAGCCATAAATATTTCCCAAACTGATCCATCAAAACCTATATTTGCATACTGTAACACTGTATCTGATGATTTAACAGCTAATTCATTAATAAAATATGAATTGAGATTTAATAAATTTCTGTGAGTTACCTTTACTCCTTTAGGAATTCCTGTTGTCCCCGAAGTATACATTATATAGGCTAAAGAATTTTCTGAGATTTTTGTTTCCTTAAATTGTTTTTTACCACTTCTTGAGAAAATTTCATCAAACGACACCTTTGAACCACTTACACTAAATTCTCCTAATAGCTCTTTTTCCGTAATCATAAGAACTGGATCAACTTCATCCAACACCCGTTGAATTCTTACAGTAGGAAACTCTTCATTAATAGGAACGTAGCAACCACCTGCTTTTAAAACTGAAATAATCGCTAGAATTTGGTTTACTGACCTTGACAAATGAATAACAACATTTTTCCCAAAAATATCGTATTTCTGTAATAATAAATTAGCAATACCTGATGAAAGATCGTCCAGTTCGGCATATGTTAATTCTATATTGTTATGGCGAACTGCTGTATTTTGAGGATAGTCCTTAACAATATCACTAAATCTATCAATGATATTTGAATAGCCAATCTCTATTTTATTTCCTTGATGTAAATATTTTTGTTTTACATATTCTCTAAAATTGAAAAATGATTGAAATTCCTCTAGACTCAGCGCAACATTTTCTGCTTCATTGAGCATAGAGATAAACATTTTAAAGAAATATTCCATAAAATATTTATTGTATTTATCTACATTGTAGTCTAGCTCAATTTCAAATTTACCATCAACACTATTAACAATAAGGGTAATATCAAATTTACTAATATCATTATCAACCTGTAATACCCTAGCAGTCGTACCATTTAAATTTAGATGATCTGAAACCACATCATTAAAAACAAAAAAGTAAGAATATGGATTTAAAATTTTTGTTTTATATTTTTGAAGTTTTTCATTCAATAATTCAAACGTTCCCTTTGTTGATTTATCCAAAAATGTTTTAGTTAAATCAGAAACATTTTGCAACACATCACTAAACGTTTCACTTTTTGATATTCTTATTCCAAAAGGAACAGAATCACTAAACATTCCCAATGTATTATCTAATTCTAAAAATTTTCTTTGATTAATAGGGATTCCAAAAATAATTTGACTATTATTTTCTATTTGTCTCAAAGAACACGCATAACAAGAAGCAAAATACGAAAACAGCGTCACATTTTTTGAAAACAGAGTTTCTCTTAACTTAGGAGATACTTCAACAGTTTGTTTAATACGACGTACTTTTTTATCACCATCTTCATTACTTGAATTTGTTAAATTATCTAAATCAAGCGCTGAAAAATACTCATACCAATAGTCATCAATTTTTTCATTAATTCTATTTTCTGAAAAATCAATGTATTGATATTGGTCCACATCGCTTTCTTTGGCAAATTCCAAACCGTTATTGTAACTTTGAGTAATTTCATCAATTAATATTTGGTTACTAATTTGGTCAGTCACTATGTGATGTAAATCAATAATAAACAGCCACCGATCCTCATCCAATTTATAAATTGCTGAACGAATGACTTCGCCTTGATTCAAATTAAATGGCTTAACAAAGTCATTAATCACTTCTTCAATGTTAAAGTTATGCCCTACTAAGCTTTTTAATTCTATATCCATTTTCTTTATTACGCCTGGAATTTGAATATATTCTCCATCTATTAATTCAAATACTGTTCCTAATATTGAGTGTCTATATACAAGATTGTTCAAAACTTTTACTAATTTGTTACAATCTAAATTTCCATCAATAGTGTACGCCATTGTAACGTTATACGCTGTATTTTCTTGAATTGTCTGAGTTATAAACATTCTCTTTTGCATATCAGACATTACATATCTTGCTTTTTTAGCTGCATGCTCTAAGGTTTTTAGAGTCGAAGTTTTTCTATTACTTTTTAATCTGATGCCTATTTTTTCCGATATTTCTTTCACAGTATCACCATCGAAAATTTCCGAAATTGTTACTTCTACATCAAACTCCTCTTCAATTAACTGCAAAAGCCTCATAATTAAAATCGAATTACCACCACTTGCAAAAAAAGAACTATTTGAATTAATAGAGATTTTCTCTTTTAATAATAAAAAAGAAAAAATCTCAATAACTTTTTCTTCTATTAAGTTTTTTTCCTCTAATTGAGATGTTTTTTCAGTTATTTCTATCAAATTTTTATTATTAATAATCGAATTTCTATCTACTTTACCTGATGCTAGCTTAGGTAATGATTTAATAAAATAATAAGTTGATGGTCTCATATATGGCGGTAAAGTTCTGATAAAAAAGCTATCAATTTCTTTTTTGGTTAACTTTATATTATCTCCTTCAAATACAACGGAAATCTTCTTATTTTCATCATCGCCTGTAGCAAAGGCCACTACATTAGAAATCGATTGAATATTTAACGCAGTATTCTCGATTTCCTCCAATTCAACACGAACACCTAAAATTTGTATCTGATTATCTCTTCTACCGTTAACCACTAACTTTCCATCAAAATTAATTTTCCCGACATCCCCAATATCAAAGTATTTTTCATTGTTAATATTAACAAAATTCCTATAATTTCTACCGCTCTCATTTTCATAACCAGTAAAAACACTCTCACCTTTTACAATAATACGACCTATAGTTTCTGGAGAGACAGGATTATCATTATCGTCTACAATCAAAATGTCTGTATTTGTGAATGGCTCCCCTTCTACAATATCATCTTCACAATTTATTTCACTACCCGTAATGTAAACAGCCGTTTCAGATGAACCATACAAATTAATTAATTTAATACCTAATTGACCAATTGTCTTATTAAAAACTGATACTTTTTGCTTACTCAATTTTTCTCCAGCACACATAATCACCAAGCTAGGATATTTCCCGCTTTCTTTTACTTTTCTATGTAATACTTTTGAAAAACTGGCAATAAAAGATGGCACAAAATTTACGTAAAATATATCATAATCAATTACAGTCTGAGTAATTAGTTCAATGTCTTTTTCTTCTCCATCACTTAATATTACCAATGGGGATAAATGGAGTAAGAACCCAAAAACTTCTGTTAGTGATACACCAAAACAAAGAGGAGTTTTATGCAAAATACGAGCATCGTCTAGAATATAACGTCCAAGATTTAACATTAAATTTTTTACACTACGATAACTATTAGGAACTAACTTAGGATCTCCAGTTGATCCTGAAGTACATATTATATAACATATGTCATCTTCTTTACTGACTTGTTTACTTTCAATTATTTTTTTATTATCCAGAGAAAAAGATTTTATCTCATCAATAATTTGTTGAATTCCGACTATACCCTCCTTTTCCGTTTCTGAAATTATAATTTTTGGTTTCAAATTATCTAGTAAGTTATCTAACTTCGAATTCGGATATTCATTTGAAATTGGAACGTAAATTCCTCCCGCTAACAATACAGAATATATTAAAATTAATGAATCAATACTTCTCCCTAACAAAAAAGCTACTTTATCTCCATAAGAAACATCATACTTTTTCCTTAATAAATATGCACCGATCATTGAAAATTGATACAGCTTTCCCATAGTAAGCTTTTTATCTTTTTCAATTAAAACCACTTTCTCTGGATTCTTTATTGCTTGATCTTTAAATAACTCTAAAACATTTTTTACATTATCTAATTTTGTTTTACTTCCATGTAATTCACCAATACCATTATTTGAGATCATTTTTTATATCCTCCAAAATTTCTGTCTCTTTATTGAACTTAGCAATTTTACATACTTTGTTAAAGATATTCACAATAGTTTCAGCGGCTGCTTTATCACAAAATGATTCTAAAAATTCAAATTGGAATACAAATTCATCTTGTTCTTCATACACAGTCAGGGATGCTCCAAATTTAGGAGTTAAATCATGAATAGGAATTAAATTCAATATTAATTCTTTTCGCTTAATTTTTTTGAAACTTTCTTCTTTTGCATGATATGAATAAAAAATATTAAATAATGGATTACCTTTGGCAGTAGGTACAGTATGACCCAGTTCAACAATTTTGTTAAATGGATATAACTGATGTTCCATGCAACTTAAAAGGTGTTCATTTTCTCTATTTATAACCTCCAGTAAACTAATATTTTTTTGTTCAAAATCATAAACTATAGGCAGAGTATTGGTAAATAACCCAATAATTGAATCAGTTTCTGGTATAGCCCTACCACTCACTGGAATTCCTATAGTTAATTGATCACATTCATAATATACGCTCATGCTAATTGCAAATAATGTTTGAAAATAAGATGCTGGGGTCAAACTTGGAACTTGAGCATAAATTTCATTTTTTCTAGCTTTAATATTTCTTTCAAAATAGCTATTATTATCATTTGTTATAGCTTTTTTTATCACTCTCGCTGATTGCTCAATTTTTAACATCTCATTTTTCCAAAATACTTTTGATTGCGAAAAATCTAATTTATCAATATACGTACTGTAATCCAAATAGGTCAAATTACTTCTTACAATTTTCTCTTCTAACAAAACGGAAATAAATTCGTTCCAAAAAATCTTCATTGATTGTTCATCTGATACTATATGATGCGAATCTAAAAATATAAATTGATTTCCCTTGAAACTAAAAATTCGCATCCTTATTGTATTACCTAATTTTAGTTTAAAAGGTTGAATCAAAGTTTTAGAAAATTCAACAGGTGATTGAACAATTTCTCCTAAATCTTTAAAGTCCACATTATAGTTATTGATAACTTCTTGAAAGAACCCTTCTTTTTTTATTTTAAATGCCGTTCTGTACTCAACATGATTATTGACAATAGATTTAAATGCTTTATGGATTTTATTAGAACATACAGGAGATGAGAGAGAATATAAAAACGGAACATTATACGTTATTCCTCCCATACTCTCACTTAAATAAAGCATTCTCACTTGTGCATTCGACATAGGAGCAGTAGTTAGTTCTTGATGTATTGGACGTTTAAAATCACTTTTAGTTGCAGATTCAAGCAATTGGGAAATTTCTTTAACTAGCGGATTTTTAAAAATTGTACTTATTTTTAATCGTTTTCCTGTATACCTTTCAAATTCCCTTATCATTTTTAAAACTAAAATGGACTGTGCTCCCATATCAAAAATATTGTCATTCATTGAAATACTATTAGCTGGTATATTTAAAATATTTGCTATAATTTCGATTACCGCTTTATCAGTTTCAGATACGGGTAGAAACATAGGAGTATCAGAAACAATTTCAGCACTCGGTAGTTTAGAAATATCTAATTTCCCAGTCGTTTTCACAGGAAATGTATCAATTTGCGCATACCTTCTAGGAACCATATAATTTGGAAGCCTCTTTTCAAGAGATTTCATTATAGTATATAAATCCAAAATATTATTTGAAATTACATAAGCTACTAATGACTCATTCCTTTCATCCCAAATCACTTTAGCCTGAGTAATTCCAGATAAGGCAAGTAATTTTTGCTCTATTTCAGCCAACTCTATTCTATGTCCATTAACCTTTACTTGCTTATCACATCTACCTATGAATTCTATATTTCCATCAGAATTCCAACGACATAAGTCCCCAGTTTTGTAATATCGTTTGCCATTTTGTTCAATAAATACTTTTGCAGTAAGAGCAGGTCTATTTACATATCCTTTTGCAATTCCTTTTCCAGATATTATTAACTCTCCAATAATTCCTATCCCTGTATCTTCTAACTTTTGGTCAACTATTCTTACTTCATAGCCTTCAAGAGGTTTACCAATAGGGATTCGCTTTTTCAAATTTGTCTGTGAGTCTACTTGATAATATATACACCCAACAGTGGCTTCAGTTGGGCCATAGCCATTAATAACTACCACTTTCTTATTTCTATTAGCTATTCTCTTGTACAAACTCACATCGAATTTTTCCCCACCCATCATTATCATAGAAGTAACGTCAAAAACTTTTTCGTCTAATAGCTCTAATCTACTTGGTGTTGAAAATATTCCTATATTTCTAAAATTATGCAAATCTGGTGTTTCCCTTATATCCTTTGAGATAATTACAGGGATTCCTTTAATCAACGGTAGATAAATTTCCTGAACAGTTATATCGAAAATGAAATCATTTAAGAAAAATACGTAATCACATACTTTGTCAAGTAAGCATAAAATACGATTATCTTGATAAAAATTCCTTAAATTTTTTCGGGAAATTTCAACTCCCTTTGGAACACCAGTAGTACCAGATGTATATATTATATACGCTGAAGTCTCTTCATCTATTTTTAAAGGGGCATATTCATATTCCTTATTAAAATCAATGTTGTTTTTATTTACTATAGTTGTTCCAAACAAATGTGTAGCTTCACTTGTATCACTAATAATGATGGATAAATCAGAATCTTTTTCAATAAATGAAAGTCTTTCCTCCGGATCCTCTTTAGAAAGTGGGACATAGCATCCTCCCGAATAGAGTATTGCTAACATAGATATAATAATATCCGGTCCTCTATCTAAAAAGATACCTATTCTATCTCCTGGTTTTACCCCATAATTATCAATTAAACATTTAGCCAATATTGAAATCCTTCGAACTAAATCCCCATAAGTTATATACTCATTTAGAAAATACAGACAAACCTCATTAGGGGTTCTTCGTGCAATTCTACTAACTTCCTCTAAAATATCTTTATTAACAGTCCATTCAGGAGTCATTGAATATTGTTTAATTAAATTTTTTTCTTCACTATCAACTAATGTTAAATCTGTAATATCAGAATCTTTTTTCTCCATAACTTCTTTAAGGAGATACAAATAGTGCTTCATTGTGTACCTAATAAAGTCAACAGAGTAACGTGAAGTATCATATTCAAATTTTATATTTCCCGAATTTTCCTCTGGTTCAGAAAACAGTAATGAAAGTTGAAATTTTGATTTGCCATTAGAAATCGGAGAAAAAATGATGGTATCATTACTAGTTTCAATTTTTACGTTACTTGGCTGACTAGCAAATACAAAGTCAATTGCCTGATTTGGAATAAATGTTGGGTGAGCAATCGATTCATAAAAATCTTTCTTAACCCTATCAACAACTTCATAAAATTTACAGTTTTTAATGTCAACTGATATAAACAATGACTTCACAAACACATCAATCTGTTCTTGACTTTCTTCAGTTTCTCTCCCTAAAATTGGAAATGAAAATGATATTTTATTATTCCCAGTATATTTATATAAAAGGACAGCATAGACTGACATTAAAATAATATAGGGGGTTGTTTTCATTCGAGCCGAATACTTCATAAGACTAGTCCATAACTCTTTAGGAAACTCTTCTGAATAGGTAGTATCATTATTATCATCTGAATTTTCTGGAACAATATAATTCCCAACAATATTCATAGGTGATAAATTTGCCTGTTTTTCTTCCCAATACTCAAAATCTTTATTACTACTTTCGATTTTAAAATTAGGCAGGAATAATGATGGGTTGATCTCAGATCTCTCAAGGTAATTTTCATTGTCTAATATTTTAGAAAAAATGCTAAAGAAATTTTTTACCGAAATTCCATCAAAAAATGCATGGTGGAAATCAAATAATAATCGTATAGTTTTTCTTGATGATTTAATTATAAAAATTCGAAAAGCTTCTCCATTACTGATATCAAATGGCTGAATTAAATCATCTATAGACTGAATATCTTTTTCTTCTACTTCAATTACTTTATTATTATGAATATCCCTTCTTACTCTACGGAAACCATTTTTATCAAAAACCAAATTCATTTTCAAAGCTTGAAAATGCTCACAAATAGAGTCCACAACTTTATGAACTTGTTTTGTAGAAATACTATTTTGATAATTACAAATGTATGGTAAATTATACCTTGTATCATTATACTTTTGATTTGCAAGATATATTCTTTTTTGAGTTTCTGGCATCTCACTTATAGATAGTTCTTTTTTTATTGGATGATTTCTAGAATTAGAAATTTTCTGACTTACCATATTGCATAAATCAGATACCCTTAAATTATAAAAGATATCACTAATGGTACAATCTATCCCAAAAACCTTATTTATACGTCCAACTAATCTGATTGAATGTAGTGATGTTAATCCTTTTGACAACAAGTTATCTGTCATTTCTAAATCAACACTATTTAATATTTCTTTTACAATTTCTATAATACTAGAACTATTATCTATAACTTTTCCAGAATCTCTAAATGATATTTTGGGTAATCTATCTCTATCTACTTTCCCATTAATATTAGTTGGTACTTGATCAATTCTTATACAATAGTTTGGAAGCATATACGGCATTAATTTCCCAGTTAATTTTGAATCAATATAATTCTTATCTAGGTCTTTTTCAGACACATAATAAACAGTTAAATAGTCAAATCCATCAATATTTTGTAATTTAGCAACCGCATTTACTACCTCTGGAATTTGGTTAAATTGATACTCGATCTCTTCAAGTTCTATCCTATAACCATTTAATTTAACTTGATTATCAATCCTACCAATAATTCTTATTTCTCCATCTGATAATATAAAACCGCAATCACCGGTACGGTACCCCTTTCGATCTTTAAAAAATGCATCTGACTCTAGATTTTGATAGCCCAGTCCTACTCCTCTACCATATACTACAATTTCACCAACTGTACCAGCTAAACAGTTCTTATTATCTCTTTCTATCGAAATTTGATAATTTGAATAAGGTTTTCCAATAGATATAATTTTTGAGTTTGGAATTTTATCCGTAAATTTAATTCTCTTAAAACTTGAATAAATCGTACATTCCGTTGGCCCATAGCCATTAATAATATCTGCGCTTGTATATTTTCTTATTTCTCTAACTAACTTACTCGATAATTTTTCTCCAGCAAGAATTATTACACTTACATTATTCAAACACTCCTTCTTTTCAACAGTATCGAATACATATTGAAATTTTGATGGTGTAGTTTGTAAAATATCTGTTTTGATAATCGATTCCACAATATTTTTTTCATCTGGTATCACTACCGTGCCTAAATTTGTTAATGGGACATGAATTTCATTTTGAAAAATATCAAAGGAGGTTGAGGTTAAGGAAAGCATCGTGCGATTCTTTATATCATTTTCCTTTACAATTGTGTCTTTATTATTCAAAAGTGTAAAATTTGCTAAATTATCAAAACTTATTTTCACTCCTTTAGGATTCCCAGTTGACCCAGAAGTGTAAATATACGTACATATGCTGTTAGGATCTACTTTCACATTTTTATATGTCTTACCTATTAAATCTTTAGATTCATTAATATTAACAATATCTGTCCTAGTTAATACACATAATGGATTTAAATCATTTATAATATTTTTTGATCTATCATTAGGAATGTCGGGATCTAATACAAAGTATGCTATCCCTACAAGCCAACAACCATACATAGCAATAATTAAATCAGTAGATTTTTTCATACCTAACACTATAACTTTATTCTCTAACTTTTCTCCATATTTCCATTGAATGTATGTAGCGACTCTTTGAGATTTTTTCAACAATTCAGCATATGTTACTGTTTTTTCTTTTTCCATTACGGCTATCTTATTAGGGTATTCACTAGCTAGAATTTGAAACCTATCAATTGGTAACATAATTGACTCATTATTTACGATAGTATTTGAATGCTCTCTAAAGAAGAAAGAAGAATTGAGTTCATCTCCTTCCGAATTTAGTAAGACACCTAAACATTCTTCATACAAATTCATTAAATGACTAACAAAATTACTAGAAAATTCAATAGTGCTGTAATTTACCGTAATTTTAATACTATTTTTGTAACTACTAATAACAAAGTGTATAGGAAATTCATTTTCCTCCTTTTCATATTTTTTTTCCAAAAAATGGCTTGTGTCTTCCTCAGAATAATTATTATTGACTACTAAAGAGCTAAAATTATTAGTAGGAGCAACTTTTACAATGTCTGAGAATGGGTAAAACTGATGAATATTATCATTTAAGCTCTTACTATTAAAACTAACTACTGATTCTTTTATTGTCATTCCATAGTCAATATTAAAAATTACGGGAACAATATTGACAAAATTCCCTACTTCATCATCTATACTATCCAGTTCCCAGCTTCTTCCTGAAGTAGCTCTTGCAAATAAGATATTCTTTGATAATGAAAGTCTGGCTTGAGTGACACCCCAAAGATATTCCAAAATATTATTGATTGTTACATTCCAAGAACTTGATAATTGCTTCAATTTATCAAACTGAGTTCCTTTAAAACTTGTACTCTGATGCAACCATTCACTCTTGCACGATTTTTCTGAAAAAATATCATATAAGTGATAATCACTTTTTATATTACTAACTTTTTCATTCCAATAATCTTGATTTTCTTTTTTTACGCTACTATAAAAATTGGAATATGCGCCAAAAATATTATCATTCAAGTTAGTATTTACCATTTTATCATTATACAATTTTATAAATGATAAAATTAAGTTTTCAAAACTCTTCCCATCAACTAACAAATGATTAGTTGTCAAACATAAATAATAATCTGTATCACTCTTTATAATATCCATTCGAACAGCTGAATCTGTTTGTATATCAAATCTTTTTAAATATCTTCGCTCACAAGTTTCATTTAATTCTTCAGAATTATTGACTTTAAAAAGATTTACTTTATTTTTAATATTCTTCAATGTAACAGCAACAGGCTGTTTCACATCTTTATAAATAATCACTGTTCTCAGAGCAACGTACATATCTGTTAATTTATCTAAAATTTTTTGACATTTTTCAATATCTAAAGGGATTTTTGATTTATATAGTCTTTGAACGGAATATTTAGAATGGTACTTATTACTTAAAATTTGGAAAAGTATCCCTTCTTGAGCAGCAGTTAAATTATTAATTCTTTCGACATTGTTCTTTTCCATAGCTTCCCCCTGTAGTTCTTAATTAAGTTTATCTAAAATATACGAGAAATCATCAAAGTCAATACCTTCACCAACTTCAACCTTTGCTTCATTAACCCCTTTATTCTCTAATTTTAGTGCTTCAGTAATAATTTCTTCGACAATCTGTTTCAAAACTTTTTGTGAATAAAATCTTTGTTGAGCTTCAATAGAAATAGTAACATCCCCATCCAGAATCATTACATCAATTTTCATTGGATGCATATTAATAAAGTTTATTTCATTTTTTTCATACTTGAAGAAATCTTTTACATATTGAATGCTATTATCCTCTGTTAACTCTCCAAAAAAATTAAATAGAAAATGCGGCATAATAAAATTTAACTTATCAAATAAAAGTCCATAGCCAATTCCATCGTTAGGGATTGACTTAATTTGTTGGTGTATCTTAAATATTCCTTCTTCGGGTGTGCTTTCCCCGGTTAAAATCAAAGGATAAAAGCTAGTAAACCAACCAACAGTATTTTCTATTCTTAATTTTCCAGAAAAATCATGTCTCCCATGACTCTCAACTAATAATGGAACTTTTTCGATATTTTTAATTTTTTGTAAAGACTTTTTTAAAAGGAATAAGATAAGATCTAGAATAGTGTATTGACTACCATTGATTATTTTCTTCAATGAAGAGATTGAAGAAATTTTCTGTGTTATATTCACAACATTTTTACTTATTTTATTAGAAGTAACTTGATTCAGATTTTTATTTAATTCAGAAAAGTCATTGTTTAAATTTTTCCAATATTCAAACTCTGAAGAATTTACAAAATTCTTTTTATATGACTCTAAAAAGTAGCTCCAGGATCTAAAAGAAGTACTACTATTTTTGTTTTCTTCATAACTAGAATTACCCAAAATATTTCTTCCTAATTGATCAAAATCATCAAAAATATTTTCCCAAGATATTTCATCAATAATTAAATGATGTGCAACAAATAGGAGTAAATATTTATTATCCATTTCAAATACAATTACTTTAAACAATGGTTCACCATTATGAAATTCTAAGTTTCCTTCAATTAGCAGTTTATCTAACTCCTTCTTCCAATCTAATTTTTGATTCAATTTACGATCTATAACTTCTAAATTTGAGAAAGAACGATTTTCAATAATCAAAGTACCATTATTTAAAAAAGTGGCTGATAGTTCAGGATGAATTCTTACTAAATTAACTAGCACTCTTTCAATCTGATCAACATTTAAGGTCTCTTCAGTTTTTGACCGAATCTGATTAAAATGTCCAGGACACTTCATCTGATATTTTTTAAACAATTTCATAATAGGAGTATCGATAACACTTCCATATGGAGTAACACTGTCTTCAAATTCCAAAGTATCTTCTACAATATTCTGACAAAGATCGATAATTTTACCACTTGTTAATATCTGTTTTGTTGTACAGTTAAATCCATTTTTTCGTAAAAATGATACTGCTCGTATTGCCTTCATAGAGTCACCACCCAAGGAAATATAGCTTTTTTTCAAATCAATATCTTTTTTCCCTAAAGACAGTGCCAACGACTTATAAATAATCTTTTGCTTTTCATCTAGTTTATCGGCATAATTCTGCAAGTATCTTAATTTACTATTTGACAATTCCAGCAATTTTTTCTTATCAAGTTTTCCGTTTAACGTTAGAGGAAACTTATCTATTTGATAATATTCATGAGGTATCATATACTCAGGAAGTTTTGTTTGCAAATAAGTTCTTATAGATTCTTCTTCTATCTTTTCCCTTGAAATAAAATATACTTTTAAGGTATTCACTAACCCTTTAGCATAAATAATTCTAACATCATCAATACTTCTGAATTTCTTTAAATGAAAGAGTATTTCATTTAAATCGACTCTATAACCATTAATTTTTATTTGATTATCTTTTCTTCCAACATAATATATCAATCCGTTTTTAATATATCCAAAATCTCCCGTCCTATAAGCTCTCCCTGTTCCAAATGGATTAATTAAAAACGCTTCAGAAGTTTTTTCGACATTATTCAAATATTCCTTAGCTAAACCTACTCCTAAAATAAATATTTCTCCCTTATCACCTTCATCACATATCCTCAAAGTTCTGGGATCAGCTATTACTACTTGCATATTTTTAATCGGTACACCAATTGGTATTTGAGATTCTTCACCAGATACTTTATAGTGAGTAACATCTATACTAGCTTCAGTTGGTCCATATAAATTTACTAAGGTTCCCTTGCTTAATTTATAAAACTTAGAGGCATATTCTGGAAATAATGATTCACCACTTGAAAAAACCCATTTCAATTTAGATGAATCTTCAATATTATTATTTTCCAAATAATTCAAATATTCTGATAACATAGTTGGTACAAAATGGGTAACTGTAATTTTTTCTTCAACAATTTTTTGATAAATTTTTTCAGGGTTTCCTTGTTCTCCATCTTCTAATAATACACATGCTGCACCTGTAAAGAACCACCAAAAAAGTTCCCATACAGATACATCAAAAATATAATTTGTCTTTTGAAGCACCCTATCATTGTTACTAATTGGATATTCTTCTTGCATCCATGAAATTCTATTTATACAGCCTGAATTCGTATTCACAACACCCTTAGGTACCCCAGTAGTTCCTGAAGTATATATACAATAAAGAGAATCCTCACCATTTATAGAAGGAATGCTAATCTTTGAATTTAATTCTCTTTTGAAGAAACTATCATTGGCAACTAACGAAAAAATTGTATTGTTTAGATTAAGATCTTCATCCACAATTGCTAATTTAGAATTTGTATCCTTTAATATGTAATCTTTTCTTTCTTCTGGAAATTCTCGTGAAATTGGAACATATACAGCACCAACCTTAAGAATTCCTAAAATTGCAAATAGCATATTTTCTGATCTCCGCATAATAACAGAAACAAAATCACCTTTTACAACATTATTTCGTAAAAGTTCATTAGCTACTTTATCAGAATTTTTGTCAATCTCATCATAACTATACTTGGAAAAATCCGTAATTAGTCCTATATTGTTTGGAGACTTTTTAACTTGCTTTTTAAAAATTTCAATAATACTATTTGCTATCTTCATTTTAAATTCTCCTCTATAAAGTCTGTTATGCTCTCAACAATTGATTTAACATTGTCAAAAATAAAAAAATGATCCCCCTGAAAATTCTGAACTTTAAACTTTGAATTTGTTACCTTTCTCCAAAGAGTTACTTTTTCTTCAGAAAAGTTCTTATCTTCACTACCACTAAAAGCAAGAATAGGAATATCGATTAATTCACAACTTGCTTGAATACTATCAAATATTTGATAATCGTTTTTAATAATCTCTCCGAAGAATTCCACAGCTTCTGGATTATTTAAAATTTCTAGCGGTATACCACCTAGTTTCATTATGTTCTCAATAAAGTTTTCATTTGAATAATATTTTGAGGCTCCCATATTTTCTTTCATATCAGGTGGATACATTCCAGAAACTATCATTCCTTGTATTCTATTTTTTAATTTATTAAAATCTTTAACAACTTCGTATGTAATTAATGCACCTAAACTATGTCCAAAAATAAACAAAGTATCATTATCACTAGTATTTGCTCGAATATAATTTATACAATCTTCTCTCACTTTATCAATATCATCCATTAATTCCTCAGTAATTCGTTTACCATGCCCAGGATAATCATAAAGAATACAATCAATATTATTTTTCTTCAGTTGTTTAAAAATATCAGCATATCCCCAAGAATTCCCGCCTGCATAAGGTATCATAATTAATTTAATCACATAAAATCCCTCATTATTCTTAACAAACTAAAACCATTCTCCAAAATCTTTATCTTCATAAATAAGCAACTGCCAGTCAGAGTTCTCACTTAAAATATTAGCCGATATCCAATATTCCTGAATATTGATACTTATAGAATTTAAATTCAACTTAGCAGTATCAACTTTACATAAATCATCAATTAAGCCAATTCCTTTCATCTTTAAGTATGACTCCTTTAATGTCCAAATTCTTGTCGCCTCACTTTCATCATTTCTACTTTCTAAGTATATTTTTTTCCTTTCTTCCATACTTAAAAACATTTCTTCTATAGATAAATCCATATTTTCAATAGTCTCTACATCAATTCCAATCTCTGAATCTGATACAGCAACAACTACACACCCATCTGTATGGGAAATATTAAAGTATAACTTTCTCAGTCCTTGTTTTATTTTAAAATATGGTTTCCCGTATTTGGCATAACCAATCCTCGGTATCTTTTTGATACGCAATTTATTTTTTATAATGTGTTCTAGTAGTCTATATCCTATAATTGAATTAATACAATCTTTATCAGCATATTTCAAAGCTTCTTTTTGCCTATCATGTGGAAGTGTCTGCAACTCTTTCTCTACATTTTTAACATTATAATCAATATTTTTAACTATACCTAACACAAATACTTCACCATTTGAAGACATTACAATCTCCTATCATTTCCAAATTTTGATGTTCCCACTTTATTCCTTCTACATTTTTTCTTTATTTTTGCAGACATCCTTATTAACAAAAACTACATATCTTCCGAATGAAAACTTCCTCAACCTCCTTTTTTATCCTCATATTATTTTTGAAAAAGTATCGGTTTAACCATGTTGTTCTTTTATTCTTTTCTCGTCAATATCTTTACTATCGACAATAATCACTCTGTGCTAAGCTCCATATCTATAAATGTATATTAAAGTTACCATCTATTGCTAAAGCAAATATATATTCAATATTTTAATTCCTTCAATCAAGAGCATTGCTAGTAATAGTGAAAATGTTCCAGATATCCTCCTCCCCTTCATTGCTTAAGTATGAAGTATGAATCTTTAACCAACTCAAATCTTGCCCATACAAGTTATTATGTACCTTAAGCTTCGACATATTTTTAAATAGCAACCATAGAATCACCCTATTACAGGTTTAATTTTACACAAATTATATATCTAACCAAAATTTAAGTCAACACTTTTTTTATAAGTTAAAAATTAAAAATAGCATTCCCAAATCCTTTAAAAACCCAAACACACAACGGTTACCTATACATAAAAAATTAAAGTTAAATAAAATTTAGATAAAAAATGGATCTAAAACTACTTTTCATAGTCTTAAATCCATTTCAATAAAAGATTTCTACAGGTAACGCCTTTATTTGTTTTCTCTATTTGATCACACATTCCACGCCAAAATGATCACTGATCAAGAGTTGCTCTTTACCATCAAAAAGTACATGACTTTGCGTAACTTCAAGTTGTTGACTAACAAAGATATAGTCGATCCGCAAAGCTTTGTCATTATTTTCCCATCCATCGATATCTTGCAAGATCGTTGCTCCACCAGTCACCTCTTTAGCAGCTAAATGGCTGTCTTTTAGTTTTAAAGGACTAGCTAAGATCAATTCATGACCTGAAGTATTTTCTGGGTTATTAAAGTCTCCCATGATGACCAATGGTGCTTCTTCGGTAGCCAAAGCAGCTTCTAAACGATGCCATTCTGATTTAAAATCATTCTTCCACCATGAGAAATGCCCGCTGACAACACACATTTCCTGACCTGCGACCTGCGTCTTAGCGATCAACGCCCGACGCGTATGGTAGTCGTATTCATCATCAACATTTGACGTCAAAACGCTTCTTTCTGAGGTGAATGGCTGTTTAGATAACAAAGCCACCCCTTCATGATACTCATCATAGCCAATATGCCCGTAAGCCCATGTGAAATAATAATTTGCTCCATGTTCTTTTAAATATTCGACTAATTTTAAAGCATAATTGTCTTCGTGCAAATGATGTTGATTTTCTAGCGTATACGGCGCTTGTAAAACATCAGGTGAATCGATCCGTTGATTTACCTCTTGTAATGCGATCACATCGTAATCTGCAGCCAAGATCTGTTTACCTAAGATCTCCAAAGCAAGATCTGGATCTTCGCCTAACCAACTATGTGTGTTCAACGTTAAAAATTTTGCCACGTAAAATTCCTCCATAAAATAACTAAGCGACGCCTGATATCTGGGCGTCGCTTAGTTTTATCATTTAGACTTCAACTGTTCCGACAACTGTCTTAGCAGCCTGATGGCCTAACTTATCGATTTTGACTTCCTTGATATCCTGTACATTAGTAAATGCTACAACAATTGTATCATCTTTACCAGCAGCTTTGATCTTATCAAGATCAGCTAAGGCAAGTAAGTCACCGGCTTTAACTTTAGCCCCGTCATTAACTTTGACTTCAAATGGTTCTCCATTCAAGCCTACTGTATCAAGTCCCATGTGAACTAAGACTTCTAGACCTGCATCAGTTACTAGTCCGATCGCATGCTTAGTTGGGAAGACACTTGTTACTGTCCCAGAAACTGGAGCGTAAACATTTTGGTTATCTGGTTTGACCCCGAAACCATCACCCATCATCTTTTGTGAGAAGACTGGGTCATTAACGTCTTCGATCTTGATCACATCACCATCAGAAACAGTATGGATCTCTTCAGTTACACCTTTGAATTGGATCTTCTTTTCTTCTGTGACTGTACCACTCATAACGTCGACTTTTGGAATTTCGACACCAGAATCAAGCAAGTCTTGGACATCAGATTTCAAAACATCAGCTTTTGGACCATAAACAGCTTGAACACCTTCACCTTTGACGATCAAGCCCATCGCACCAACTTGCTTCCATTCTTCTTCCGAACCAACTTTGGCACTATCTTTAACAGTTACACGTAGACGCGTCATGCAGGCATCAACATCGGAAATATTTTCGCGACCGCCAAGCAAGTTGATGATCTTAACAACTTGTGAGTTAGGATCAGCTTGACCATCTGCTGTAGTTGCTGTATCAGAACCAGCGTCTCCATTATCGATACCATCATAGTTACCATTGCGCCCAGGAGTTGCTAAATTGAACTTCTTGATCATGAAGTTTGCGATAAAGTACATCGCTACCGCAAAGAGTAAGGATACCCAAACAAAGTTGAAGATATCTTGCCCTAAACCAGCTTTAAATGCCATTGGTGAGCGGGTGAGCAATTCGATGTTACCAAAGGAGTGAACACGTAAGTTGATAAGGTCAGCTGAAGCAAATGCCAAACCTTGCATGATCGCATAGACGATATACAATGGTACCGCTACGAACATGAACATGTATTCCAATGGTTCTGTAACACCAGTCAAGAATACGGCAAGTGCAGCTGAGATAAACATTGAGCTGTATTGTTTTCTCTTATCTGGATCAACATTGCGATACATCGCAAGGGTCAGACCCATCAAGATGCCAGTTGAACCGATCATTTGACCAACTTTGAAACGAGCTGGTGTCCAGTGTGTTAAGACATAGTTGTATTTAGCCATGTCGCCAGCACCTTTTAAGTTGACTAAGTCAGTTGTCCAAGCAAGCCACAATGGATCTTGCCCAAATACGTGGTGACCAGCTTGAGCACCAGTCAAGATCTCGTAAGTTCCACCTAAAGAGGTGTAGTTGATCGGGATCGTCAACATGTGGTGCAAACCAAATGGAAGTAAGAGACGTTCCAAAGTACCATAGAGGAATGGTGCCAAGAAGCGTGCTGTTTCTTGGGAGTTAGCGATCCACATCCCAAAGCTGTTGATCCCGTATTGGATAACTGGCCAAATAATAGCTAAAACTAACGCTACGACTGTCGAACGCCAAATAACTACGAAAGGTACGAAACGTTTACCGTTGAAAAATGATAACGCATCTGGCAACTTACGGAAGTTGTAGTATTTGTTGTAAGCTGTTGCCCCAACAAAACCAGCAATGATACCAACAAACACACCCATGTTAAGAGCTGGTGCCCCTAAAACGTTAACAAAATAGTCACTAACTAAGATCTTGCTACCAAAGATGGTATGTACGTAAGCCTTAGAGTCTGCCATCATCTCAGCATTAACGCCAAAGACAGTACCGGTTACGATGTTGATCAAAATAAATGCTAAACCTGCAGCAAAAGCACCGCCAGCACGTTCCTTAGCCCAACTACCCCCGATCGCTAATGCAAAGAGGATATTTAGGTTATTGATAACGCCCCAACCGAGCTGTTCAATAACACCACCAGTTGTAACTAAGGCGGTCATATTAGGATCGATCATTGCCAATGTCTTACCGATACTGATCATCAAACCAGCAGCTGGCATGACGGCGATAACGACCATCAAACATTTACCGAACTTTTGCCAAAATTCGAAACTGAAAAACTTTTGAAATTGTGCTTTCAACTACCTCACTCCTTTAAAAATTATCTCTAGATCGTTAAGTTATGCAACCGGTTTATGCAATCGGTTTCATTACATTTTTTATTATAGCGACTCTTCTTAAAAATGTAAACCTTTTCGCTTAATTTTTTTATTTTATTCTTTTAATTTACTCTCATAGTAGACTCGTTAAGGTAATTTTTAGAATTTAGGGTGTAAAATGTATACAAAGAAAGAAGTGTAACAATTGGAAAAAATTTTTAGTTTATTTAGCGATACGCTTGGCAAACTCTACATACTTTTACCTAATATCATCTTTGCTTTTATGATCAATGTCAAAGTTGGCCTTGGAACTTTACATACCGCACTGCCCTTTATCTTACTCTATTCTTTTCAAAAAATGGGGATCTTTACGTTAAATAGTTTTGGCAAGATCACAAACTACACTAAAGTCTTACGGATAGATCTATTTTTAGCTTTAGGGGGCGTGGTACTTGCGATCAGTGGAACGCTCTTCAGACAACAGATCTTACTAGATCTCAGTGGGATCCTAGTTGGGACAGGTCTTTCTTGCTTACCGACGCTCATCAAAAAAGGACTTCCACACAAAAGCAGTAAGCTCAGTTTTGTATTCTCACTTTTGATCGTTTTTCTAGTCGGAGTAAATATTAAATATTTCAGCAATCTTTTCAACCTCTATCTACTGGCGCTTTTATTGCTCATGACGTTGATAGCCTCATTTTATCTACCTGCACCTAAAACACAGATGCTAGCTCAGCTCAAGTTAGATCTGCACTCTTTTGTTCCTGCAGGTATCATTTTATGTCTCTATGTAATGATCAGAACTTATCGTCAGACGGCTTTGATCGCTGATTTTGAATGGATGTTGATCTTTAGTGGGATCATCTTCTTGTTTTTTCTTTATCAAGATATCTTTTGCGTCTATGAGCAGACCTATCAATTTTGGTTAGGGGCATTGAAAAACTTTTTGATCATCTATAGCCTCTTTTGGTTCTTTATTTGCGGTCAAGTGGCGCTGATCATCTGGTCTTTTATCATTTTGATGCTCAGCAACTTTTTGGGTGGGCTTTTTTATCACAAATCGACCTATTCTAACGTAACCATCCAAGTAGGTGCATTCTTAGGGACGGTATGTGGGCTTTTGATAATGCTATCTTCTAGGATCTATCTTGTCGGCTACTTTATCACATCTTTCTTTGCACTGATCGCTGGTAAAGCTAATACAAACGATGGGCTTTTGGCTGACAAAAGTGGTCAGATAAAAACGCTTGGGAGCCTTTTGCAACAAGTATGTTTAGGTCTGACGATCGAACTAGTCTCACTTTGGCAACTACATAGTCCGACTGCTTTGCTCTATTCTAATGTCTACCACCAAGCCATGTTAAAAGATACCTTCCCAGCTTTTATGGTCCGTTTGATCTTGATCAGTCTCTTCATCATCAGTGGCAACTTGATCTTCTCGTGGCACCTCTACCGCCTTTATTCAGCCAAGCATAAAAGCAGTTGAGCAACTTACATAAAAACAGCCGACCGTTAAAAATGGCCGGCTATTTTTTTAGATCACTTTCGCGGTTCCCAGCTTCCCCGAAAGATCTGTTCTTTTAATTCTTCAGCGGTCAAACTTGCATTATCTTCAAAACCTCTAAAGGGATGAAGTGCAAGTAAGGCAGATTTTTGATAATCTTTTGCCCGCTTTAAGGCATACTGTGTCAAAGAATCATCTTTGATATGCCGAACTAGACGGGCACTTGGAGTATTCATCGGGATCTTGACCCGATACTCCATATCTTCGATCAATTCTTGATATTCAGGGCCAGCTTGGATCAGGTCGACATAGACTTTTAGATGCTCGATCAATGCGATCGCAGCTTCTGATAATTGACTCTTTTTAGTTGGATCTTCTAAAGCAACGATCTCATTTCGCTTATCAGCAACAGCTAAAGCTTCATTGACTTCGCTTTTATTTAGAGCTGGGCTCATGATAAAGTAACTCGCTAACAGCCGAATAAAGCGCAAGGTCCCCGTTCTTATCCCGACATAGCTCGTTGGATCAAGGTCTAACATCCGCAATTCTAAATATTTGATCCCATCTGTTGCTAAGGTCTCCACATTATCGCCTTTAAAACGAACAGGGCCATGGAATTGCGCTGCTGTATAGATCTCTTTTTTAGCCACAGCACGCTTGATCCGCGCGACATAACTTTCAACATCAGTGTAATCAGGTGTAAATTTAGACCCAAAACCATATTTTTTGCTCTGGCGTAAACTACGAACTGGATGTGACAATTTATCACCTTTTTTAAAGTAATTTTCTTCAGCGATCGGACTAGCTCCAAATAGATACGTCAATAACCACCGATAACGGACGAATCCTTGTGCCACGATCGTATAGAGATAGTTTTGCACAGCCAGTTTATCAGCAAATTTATCAGGCATTTTTTGATAGACCATCTCGATCAGATGGTAGTCAATACTTAGATTGATATGTGCACCACATGGAGCTCCTTCTGCTAAGCGGTGTTTTTTTAACCATTCTCGAAAATACTTTTCTTTCTCTGGCCCAGCTTTAGCGATCCTGACGCGATCATTAGCTAGTTTAGGTGGCATAGACAACGGCCACAAAAACTCTCCTGGTGAAAGTGCTGTCCTAAGTGCCGTATTGATGCTATAAAGATAGTGCATCGCATCTAAGGAATTACTGGCAGCCGGTGTCACGACTTCCGACATTGTTTCTAAGAAATCATTAGTTATCCAAGGATTGACTTTTTCATCACCGATCGCAGCTGGATACGGTTCTTCACTGAGATTGCCTGTACCATCGACTCGATGCATCTCGACTTCTAATCCCATTTTAAAGTCTGAAGTCTTAGAGACTGCTTCATTTTCAAAAATCAATTCACCGATCTTACTGAACATAGTATTACCGCTATAAAAATGTGAACAAATACGAGTTATATTTGAGAAAGAAATATAGTTTTTCCTTTCCGATCATCTAGATCACTTTTAGCTAGGAGCATGCTCGATCCACTTCACATTTTGTCCTTTCTATGTTGCACACATGCTCATCGCTTGATTTTTTAATATTTTACTATATACCTTCTCATTTTTAAATGTTTTTTTAATACTTAAAAACAAGTTCCTACCACTTGCCGATGTTAGTACCCATGATCTTGAGTAAAATAGCGTGCCCATAAAGATGCTTTTAGCTAAACTATAACTCTAATACTTTGAACAAAGTGGTTATTAAATATCAGGATATACAAAAAAAGCCGCTAGTCAAATCAACTAACGACTTTGATCGCGTGGCAACTTCCTACCCTCGCAAGGGGCGATCCCCTAACTACTATCGGCGTTACAAAGCTTAACTTCTGTGTTCGGAATGGGAACAGGTGTAGCCTTTGTGCTATCGCCACCACACTTTTTTGTGAGAACCTTGTTCTC
>NZ_CAQLEL010000004.1:0-14865 GCF_948826705.1 uncultured Ligilactobacillus sp. | reverse complement strand
GATATTAGAACGAGTTAGTTCATTTAGTATAGCTAATTTTTGTTCTGCACTGTATTTTGATTTCCTAGACATATAAAATACCCTCCAAGTATAAGATGAATTTTCTATTTCATCTGTATACTTAGAGGGCATTATAGCCATTACGACAGGTTTTTTTATTATTTACTGACAAGGACTGGGTGGTGAAGTGTGACATCTTTAACGGAGAAACGTTCTAAACCGAGATGAACGATATCTTTGATGAAGACGACACGGGTCTGTTTGTCTGATACCTTGAGAGTTACAGCATCAAAACGATTTTTGATCGGATCGAGTTTCCCACTGAGTGTTTCAGTCGTGCCATCCTTTAGTGCTAAAGTGAGGGTAGCTGTTTTTTGAGAACGAATCGCTTGTTGTAAGAAAAGTGTAAGTTGCTTTGGTGGGATACTTGCAAAATCTGTTGTACGTGGAGTAGGCGTTGTTTGTTCGAGTTCGAAGAATGATTGTGCTTTAGTATGGAGATTTTTAGTCAATTTGCTCAAATTTTCAGGGCTGAAGAATTTTTTTAGTGTCATGGTAAATACCCTCCTAGAACATTTGTTTGATATTTATATTATATGAACATCCGTTCGATAAATCAAGAGAAAATTTGGATAAAAATATATTGATGTAATTTAGAGGGGAACTAGGTATTTTACAGAATAGTATAATATATACAATAAGTGGTTCTTGATTAGGGGATTGCTCATGACATGAAAAGCCTTAGATTTTTTTGAGAAAATTTAATTAAAATCTGCAAAAATGGACATGACGACTTGAAAAAAGCCTTAAAAAAGTGCACAATGGTATATAAACTTATAAATTGAGGAGTTATAAAGCGCATGGCTAAAAGAGGAATGTTGATCGTCCTTTCAGGTCCTTCTGGTGTGGGGAAGGGGACTGTGCGAAAGGAGATCTTTTCACAAGAAGGAAACAACTTTGACTATTCGATCTCAATGACGACTAGACAAATGCGACCAGGCGAAGTTAATGGTAAAGATTATTACTTCGTTTCAAAAGAAGAGTTTGAAAAAGAGATCGCCGACGGAGGCATGTTGGAATATGCTCAATATGTTGACAATTATTATGGAACACCATTAAAATACGTTAATGAGATGCTTGATGCGGGTAAGGATGTCTTTTTGGAGATCGAAGTCAAAGGTGCAATGCAAGTACGTGAAAAAGTTTCAGACGGCTTGTTCATCTTCTTGACCCCACCTGACCTAATGGAACTTCGCCAACGGATCATCAATCGTGGGACTGATGATCTAGAAACGATCGATAAGCGTATGGAAAAGGCAAAAGATGAGATCGAAATGATGCAAAATTACGATTACGCGGTCGTAAACGATGAAGTTTCTAAGGCAGCAGAAAAGATCAAAACTATCATTCGGGCTGAACGTTGGCGTGTTAAACGTTTCTTGCCTGATTATAAGAAACAATTAGGGGTCGACTGACCGCTTTGAGTCGAGAGCTAAGAAGTTTAAATGTGAGGCAATAGCGCAATAAATCTAGGAAAGGAAGAGACTATATTCTTCACAAGTTTATTTTGACTTGTTCACATTCATATAGTTGAGAATATTCAATGATTTTATACCCATCAGTGGATGAACTTTTAGAACGTGTCGATTCACGTTACTCTTTGATCATGCTTGCATCTAAGCGTGCACACGAACTTGATGCCGGTGCACATCCGATGTTGAGCGAATATGAATCGGTAAAAAGTGTTGGCCGAGCTTTAGAAGAAATCGTTGCCGGTGACCTTAAGATCAAATCTGAAGGTGAAGAAGGCTAATATAGCAGAGTGAGACTGAGGTTGACCTTGGTCTCATTTTTTTTGAACAACTAAAAATATTAAATTTGAGGAATGTGCTAAAATATGTATAGATAATTAAAGGGGCTGATTTTTTGGAGAAAAAACATATAGCGATCTATGTAAGTGGTGGGATCGCAGCCTATAAAGCAGCTATTTTGGCGCGACTCTTCGTTAAACAAGGTGCAAAAGTCAAGATCGCAATGACTAAAGCGGCTCAAGCGTTCGTTACACCACTGACATTTAAGGGCTTGACCCATCAAGAAGTTTATACAGATCTCTTTGAAAATGATTCACCTGTGCCACATATCGAGTTAGCTGATTGGACTGATCTAGCTGTAGTAGTACCAGCTACAGCTAATGTGATCGCTAAGATGGCTAATGGGATAGCTGATGACTTTGTAACGACTGCTTTATTAGCGACGGCAGCGCCTAAATATGTTGTTCCTGCTATGAATGATAAAATGTGGACCGATCCAGCAACTAAGCGTAATATTGCACGATTGCAGGCCGATGGTGTTGCAATTTTAGAACCAGTGACAGGCCTACTAGCTGAAGGTTATGCCGGTAAAGGTCGGATGCCTGAGCCAGAAGATATCTATGCTTGGATCGCTGAAGTAGAAAATATCGAACAGGATCTTAAAGGAAAAAAAGTTTTGATAAGTGCAGGTGGAACTAGAGAAGCGATCGATCCGGTCAGATATATCGCTAATCGTTCGAGTGGAAAAATGGGGTATGCCTTAGCCAAGCAAGCTTTAGCCCGAGGAGCAGAAGTTACTCTGGTCACTGGTCCGACTAAACTAACACCACCAGCAGGAGTTACGATATGTAAGGTCCAGACTGCCACGGAATTAGAAAAAGCGATGCTCAACTATTATGACAAACAAGATATTGTGATCATGGCAGCTGCAGTGGCAGACTATCGAGTTAAAACCGTTGCGGAACAAAAGATCAAAAAAAATGCTGAAACATGGCAATTAGAGCTGGTAAAAAATCCAGACATTTTAAAGCGGTTAGGTGAATTAAAGCGTGATCAAATATTAGTTGGTTTTGCGGCTGAAACGACTGATCTGTTATATCATGCAACTAAAAAGTTACAGCAAAAAAATGCAGATCTCTTAGTTGCAAATGATGTTTCACGAAAAGATATCGGCTTTGGTGCTGACGATAACGAAGCTTGGCTGTTGACAAGGGAAAACGCACCTAAAGCTACTGGTAAGCTAAAAAAGACGCAATTAGCTGATCTGATCTTGAGTTTTGCTTTGCAGTTACGAGGTGAGTGCTGATGGCACATTATGCGCAAGTTATCGTTGATGTGCCTGCGATGCAAACTAATCGTCCATATACGTATGAGTTACCTCAAGAATTACAAGGGCAAGCTCAGGTAGGCATGCGAGTGATCGTCCCTTTTGGTAAGGGAGAACGGCAGATCCAAGGTTTCATCGTCGGTCTGACTGACGAATATGAGCTTGAAATCGCACCTAAGCGAGTTACGAGTTTAATGGATCTAGCTCCAGTTTTGAATAATGAAGCTTTACAATTAGCCGATTGGTTAGCCCAAAAGACATTTTCATTTAAGATCCGTTGCCTACAAGTGATGTTGCCTAATGCTATGCGTGCAAGCTATTCTAAGAGTTTGCGTTTGCTTTCAGCTGTTGAATTACCTCAAGAACTGAACTCACTTTTTGCTGGAAAGTCAGAGATCGAATTTGATGAAAGTAAATTGTCGACACAACAATTGAATAAGTTGGCACAAATGCGCCAAGCTGGTCATTTAGAAGTAGTCTATCATGTTAAAGATCGGGCTAGAGCAAAGCAGGTCGGAGTGGTGACTTCGCTAGTCGATGAACAAAACTATGCCCAATTCAAAGCCAAAGTGCGGAAAAACGCTCATAAACAATTGGAGTTATTAGAATTTTTATATCAAAATTCGCACCAAAAGTTTTTGCAAACAAAGCTGCAAGCAAGTTTGCAGATCAGTTTAAATCAATTAAAAAAAGCAGCTCAGCAAGGATGGCTAAAGTTAGCCCAGCAAGAACGCTATCGTGATCCTTATGGTGATAAGGCGCTCCAAGCGACTACACCTAAGCAATTAACGTCTGAACAACAGCGAGCAGTCGAACAGATCGATCAAGCGATAATAGCTAAAAATGCGACTACGTTTTTATTGGAAGGTGTGACCGGCAGTGGTAAGACTGAGGTTTATCTTCAAGCGATCGCTCATGCATTGGACCAAGGGCGTTCGGCTTTGATGCTCGTACCAGAAATATCACTGACGCCACAAATGGTCCAAAGAGTCAAAGAGCGTTTCGGTAAAGATGTTGCGATGTTGCATAGTGCGTTATCAGATGGTGAACGTTACGATGAATGGCGTCGGATAGAGCGCAAGGAAGCCAAAGTCGTAGTTGGTGCGCGCTCGGCTATTTTTGCACCTTTAAATGATCTGGGGTTGATCATTATTGATGAAGAGCATGAAGCAAGTTATAAACAAGAAGATATGCCACGTTATCAAGCTAGGGATGTGGCGCTTTGGCGTGGAAAATACCATAATTGCCCGGTAGTTTTAGGTTCGGCAACCCCAGATCTAGCGACACGTGCGCGCGCCAAAAAAGGTGTTTATCAACAATTGAATTTGACTAAACGGATCAATGGTAGCTCTTTGCCACAGGTCACTTTAGTCGATATGCGTGAAGCTGTTAAGACAGCACCTGCCCCAGATTTTTCGCAGGTACTGCTTGATCAGATCACTAAACGCTTGGCAAGAAAAGAACAGGTCGTCTTGATGCTGAATCGGCGTGGTTATTCATCGTTTGTTTTGTGTCGCGATTGTGGCTTTGTCTTGAAGTGTCCGAATTGTGATGTTTCGTTGACCTTACACATGGATACGCACTCGATGAAATGCCATTATTGTGGCCATGAAGAAGCGATCCCGCACCGTTGTCCAAGTTGTGATAGCAAAAAGATCCGTTACTATGGGACCGGAACTCAAAAAGTCCAAGCTGAGTTAGAAAAGTTGTTACCCAAAGCAAGGATCTTGCGGATGGACGTTGATACGACACGTAAAAAAGGCGCACATGAGCGATTATTAGCTAAATTTGGGGCGCATGAGGCTGATATTTTATTAGGAACGCAAATGATCGCTAAAGGGTTAGACTTCCCCGAGGTGACTTTAGTTGGGGTTCTAAACGCTGATACAGCTTTGAGTTTGCCAGATTATCGTTCGAGTGAACGGACTTTTCAACTTTTGACACAGGTTAGTGGACGGGCTGGTCGTGCCGATAAGACCGGTCAAGTGGTCATTCAGACTTATAATCCAGAGCATTACGCGATCCAACTAGCCTGTCGTCAAGACTATGAGCAATTTTTCTTCTACGAGATGAATTTGCGCCATTTGAATAATTACCCACCGTATTACTATACGATCAAGATCACAGTTAGTGCTAAAAGTGAGGCAGAAGCTGCTAAAGAAAGCTTTGTGATCAAAAAAGGACTCGATCAATGCTTGAGTTCACAAGCGCTAGTTTTAGGCCCAACACCAAGTTCGATCTTAAAGATCAAGAATCGGTTTTATTACCAATTAGTGATAAAATATAAACAAGAACCCGCTTTGGAAAAGTATTTACAAGAATTGCTCTTACAAAGCCAAAGCGGTGAGAAAAAAGGGCTCATGGTCGTAATCGATCGTGAACCAGTCAATTTTTTATAATGTTAAGTAAAGAGGATGATAAGTGAAATGACATCAGTAGTATTTATGGGGACGCCACAATTTGCTGCCCCGATCTTAGAAGGTCTAGTAATCAATGGATATGATGTAAAAGCAGTTGTGACCCAACCAGATCGTTATACAGGACGTAAACGGGTCTTAACAGCTTCACCGGTCAAAGAAATGGCTTTAAAATATGGGATCAAGGTTTTGCAACCAGAAAAGATATCAGGTAGTCCTGAGATGCAAGAGATCATCGATCTACAGCCAGACCTGATCGTTACAGCTGCTTTTGGTCAATTTTTACCTACTAAACTGATACATGCAGCAAAGGTCGGCGCGCTCAATGTTCACGGTTCATTATTGCCTAAATATCGTGGCGGAGCTCCAGTGCAGTATGCAATCATGAATGGGGATGATAAGACTGGTGTCACGATCATCTATATGGTCAAAAAGATGGATGCCGGTGCAATGCTAGCTCAAAAAGAGATGCCGATCGGACCAAAAGACGATACAGCTTCGATCTTTGAAAAGATGAGCATCTTAGGGCGCGATACCTTATTAGAAATGTTACCACATTTGATCGCAGGTGAGATCAAACCAGTTGAACAAGATGAAACAAAAGTCATCTTTTCACCAACGATCAAACCGGCAGAAGAGTGTTTGAGTTTAAATCTGACAGCTAAAGAACTCGATTGTAAGATCCGGGCATTACGACCAGCGCCAGGCGCATACTTTGCCGATCTCAAAGGCAAGCGAACTAAGTTATGGGAGATCGAACCACTAGCGCAAACAACAGAGTTTGAAGCTGGGACAGTGGTCGAAGTTTCAAAACATGAGCTGATCTTAGCCGCAGCTGAAAATACGACTTATAGTGTTAAAATTTTACAGCCAGCAGGTAAACCTAAATTAAAGATCACCGATTATTTAAATGGTATCGGTCAAGGATTAAAAGTAGGGCAAAAGGTAATTTCAGATGGCAAAGAAGATAAATAAGACACCGCGTTATTTAGCTGTTGAATTGCTTGAAAAAGTCGAAAAGCAAGGCGCGTACTCAAATTTAGCACTCAATCAAACGATCAAACAAAACGAACTGACAAAGCGGGATGCACATTTATTGACTAACATCGTCTATGGTGTGATCCAACATAAGCTTACTCTTGAATATTATTTAAAGCCGTTTATCAAACAGCCAAATAAATTACAAAGTTGGGTCAAACAACTACTTTTAACGGCGCTTTATCAACAGATCTATTTGGATAATATTCCTAAACGTGCGATCTTTAATGAAACGATCGAGATCGCCAAAGTCAAGGGGCATACCGGGATCCGGAAGTTTGTCACAGGGATCTTGCACGCGATCGATCGCCAAGGCTTACCGAGCTTAGATGCGATCACTGATCCGATCAAAGCTTTGAGCATTACAACTAGTACGCCTCGGTGGTTGGTCGAACAGTTGCAAAAAGAGGTCGGTGTAGCTAAAACTAAAAGTATTTTAGAAACGGTCAATCAACCTCCAAAACAAACGGTCCGTGTCAATACTAAAGTGACGACAGCTAAGGCACTAGTCGAACAGTTAGAGGCTGAAAAACTTGAAGTGGCAAAAAGCTCAGTTACACCATTAGCTTTGCAAGTCGACACTGGCTTTATTCCAGCTACAGAAGCTTTTAAAACCGGTCAAGCGATCGTACAAGATGAAAGTGCGATGTTGGCAGTTGAATCGATGGCGCTCAAGGTAGATGATCAAGTTTTAGATGCTTGTGCAGCACCAGGTGGAAAAACCACGCAGATCGCTGCTCAGTTAGAGACAGGACAAGTCACCAGTTTGGATATCCATAAGCATAAAGTGGCTTTGATAGAGCAAAATGCGCTCCGTGCCCATGTTAAAGCACAAGTGAGGGCTTTGCAACTGGATGCACGTAAGGCGTCCGAAGAGTTCGATAAGGCAAGTTTTGATAAAATACTAGTAGATGCTCCTTGTTCTGGGATCGGCTTGTTACGGCGTAAGCCAGAGGTCAAGTATGAGAAAAAATATCAAGATTCATTAGCCCTTCATAAGATCCAAGTTAGTATTTTAGATGCGGTGGCGCCGTTACTAAAAGTCGGGGGTACACTGACATATAGTACCTGTACGATCTTAGACAGTGAAAATCAACAAACTGTCTCGGCGTTTCTAAAAGCTCACCCAGAATTTGAGCAGGTCAAAACAAAAACGGCTTTTGACCTCAAAGCCGATCGTCAAGAACTGGGTTTGACGATCTATCCTGATGATTACTTATCGGATGGATTTTATATCGCAACATTAGTTAAAAGAACTGAGGTGTAACAAGATGAAGATCGCATATACGAGTGATGTTGGCCAAGTCCGACAAGTCAATGAAGATCGTGTCGCGACATTTAAAAATAAAGCTGGTTTTAGCTTTGCGATCGTGGCAGATGGTTTAGGCGGACATTTAGGAGGAGAAGTCGCTTCTGAAATGGCAGTTTCTCACCTTGGCTACCTATTTGAACAGACAGAGTTAAGTGATGCAACAGCAGCAATAAAATGGCTCGAAGATCAAGTGATCGTTGAAAATAATAGTATCTTGAAACGAGCTGATCAGTATCAAGATCTAGCTGGAATGGGGACGACACTTGTATGTGCGATGATCTTTGCTGACCAGATCGCGATCTCAAATATCGGTGATAGTCGAGCATACTTGTTACATGCAGATGAATTTGAGCAGATCACAGAAGACCATTCTTATGTCAATGAATTAGTCAAGCGGGGTGAGATCAGCAAAGAAGAAGCTAAACATCATCCGCACAAGAATATTATTACACGGACGTTAGGAGTCTCTAGGCAAGCTAAGATTGATTCATGCATTTTTAAGTTATTGCCGACTGATATGTATTTACTTTGTTCGGATGGCTTGACGAACATGTTAGATGATGAAAAGATCAAACAGATCTTAGAGTTACCAGAACTGTCTTTGCAAGAAAAAGCTGAAAAACTAGTTGAGCAAGCTAACTTAGCTGGGGGTTCGGATAATATCACAGTTTTGATAATTGGGTCAGATGAGGAGGACGATGAAAAATGAGAGCCGGTTATGCGATCAATGGTCGCTACCGCATCATCCGCTCTTTAGGCGAAGGTGGCATGGCTAATGTTTACCTAGCTTACGATCTGATCTTAGAACGTGAGGTGGCAGTTAAGCTCTTACGGCTAGATCTAAGCGACGATAAAGCTGCGATCAGACGGTTTCAACGTGAAGCTAATTCGTTGATCGAGCTCGATGATCCACATATCGTTGATATTTTCGATGTTGGTGAAGATCATGGGATGCAGTATTTGATAATGGAATATGTTAAAGGGATGGATCTTAAGCGCTACATCGAAAAGCATAAACCGTTGGCCTATGCTAAAGTGATCGAGATCATGGAGCAAATCTTGTCAGCAGTAAGAGAAGCACATAGCCATGGGATCATCCATCGCGATCTAAAGCCCCAAAATATCTTATTAGATGAAGCGGGGAATGTTAAAATAACTGATTTTGGGATCGCGATCGCCTTAGCTGAAGAAACGATGACTAAGACGAATACGCTGATGGGATCAGTTCATTATATTTCACCCGAACAAGCGCGTGGCAGCATGATAACTCAACAATCTGATATTTATTCATTAGGGATCATTTTATTTGAAATGTTGACGGGGCGCGTTCCATATGATGGTGAAACAGCCGTTTCGATCGCATTGAAACATTATCGCAGTCAGATGCCATCGCCACGTTCATTTAAGCAAGATATCCCGCAGGCTTTAGAAAATATCGTTTTGCATGCTACTGCTAAAGATCTTAATGATCGTTATCAAAATGTGGAAGAGATGCAAGGTGACCTAGCAACTTGTTTAGATGAAAAACGAACATCTGAGCCACGTTGGCATCCGCGGATACACGTGGAAGAAGAGACTAAGATCTTACCTAATTTTTATGATGAGGTAGCTCGTGAAGATAAAAACTTAACTAAGACGATACAAATTACACCAGAATCTCAAAAGGTAGTGAAAAAACGGCCTAAACGGTTAAAAATTTGGCTACTAGTGATCTTATCGATATTAGTGGTTCTAGGGATGCTTATTTATACGCTCCCAAGAGATGTATCGGTCCCTAATTTAAAGGGGATGCATAAAAAAGAAGCTGTACAGCTATTGGAAAGTCAACGCTTGAGTCTGGGTAAAGTGACTTATCAATACGATGATCGCTATGATGCAGGCTGTGTGACCTTTACTTCTCCAAGTAAGGGAACGACAGTCAAACAGCGCACTAAGATCGATCTGATCTTATCTAAGGGGCTACCCAAAAAAGCTTTTGGGGATTATCGTGGTCGTGATTTTAGTGATGTTAGTCGTAAATTGAAAGCTCAAGGGGTCACGATCAAACAAAAGAAACAATATTCAGATAGTGTAGCAGGTGGTGAAATAATCGCCCAATCGATCTCACCTAAAAAGAAAGTTGCATTTGCAAAAACAACGGTAACATTTACGGTCAGTCAAGGGCCCAACTTTGAGGGAATGATCGATCTAACAGGCTATACTTTGAGTGAGGCTAAGGAATATGCAAGCGAATGTGGCTTAGAATTAGTTGTGAAAAAAGCATCAAGTTCAAAGAAAAAGGCTACGTTTGTGATCGCCCAAGAGCCAGCAGTAGGGACACCTTTGCATGAAGGTGATGTGTTGGAGATAACTTTGGGTAGTAAGAATGAAAATGTTCCCTATAATTATGAAGTAGAATAGAAATGAAAGGTGATAAAGTAATTGACAAAAGGACAGATCAGACAATCTTTAAGTGGCTACTATGATGTAGTTACTACTGATGGTATAGAGTATCGAACTAGAGCGCGGGGAAATTTTCGCAAAAAAAAGCAAACTCCGCTGGTAGGAGATTTTGTAGAGTTTAAAGCACAAAAAGCTGATGAAGGCTATATTTTAGAGATCTATCCGCGAAAAAATCAGTTGATCAGACCACCAATGGCTAATTTAGATACAGCTCTTGTAGTCACTGCTTGTGTCCAGCCCGATTTTTCCAGTAATTTACTTGACCGTCAGTTAGTGATGTTAGAGGCCAACGATGTCGCACCAGTTTTGTATTTTTCAAAATATGATCTCCTCACAGAAGAAAAAAAGGCAGAGCTTGACCCGATCCTCAACTACTATGCTAAGTTTTATCCGGTTTATCGTGGAGGCCTGCCAGCTAGACTTGAGACGTTAGAGACGATGTTGGCAAAACTCCACCATCAAGTCATCGTTGTTATGGGACAAACTGGTGCGGGTAAGTCAACGCTTTTGAATCAGCTAGAGCCAAATTTGAAGCTAGCAACTGGCGAGATCTCCAAAGCTTTAAGTCGCGGACGGCATACGACGCGTAAAGTTTCCCTTTTGCCGATCGGAGATAATTTATTAGCCGATACACCTGGTTTTTCATCCTTTGAATTATTAGAGATCACTAAAGAACAACTTCCAGCGCTCTTTCCAGATCTTGTAGCCCATCAAGCTGAATGTAAATTCAGGGGATGTTTGCATATCAATGAACCTAAATGTGCGGTCAAGGCAGCGGTAGAGTCGGGCGAGATCATGCCTAGTCGCTATGATAATTATCAGTTGTTCCACGATATGATCATAAATCAAAAGCCTAAATATAGATAACGGAGGAATTTAATATGAAGATTGCACCTTCAATTTTAAGTGCCGATTTTGCAAACTTGAAAGATGATGTTTCTGTAGTGGAAAAGGCAGGAGCTGAATATTTACACATTGACATAATGGATGGTCATTTTGTCGATAATTTAACGTTTGGAGCTAATGTAGTAAAGGCTTTGCGTAAGCATTCGGAGCTAGTTTTTGATTGTCATATGATGGTCGATGAACCAGAAAAATATATTACTGACTTAAAAAAGGCAGGGGCTGATATCGTTGGGGTCCATTTAGAGGCAACACAGCATATCCATCGAGTTTTGAGTCAGATCAAAGCTAGTGGTCTAAAAGCAGAAGTTGTTTTGAATCCAGGGACCCCAGTTATGGCAGCATCTGAGGTTTTATCACTAGTCGATCAAGTGTTGATAATGACAGTCGATCCAGGTTTTGGTGGCCAAGCTTTTATCCCTGAAACAGTAGCCAAGGTAGCTGAATTGGCAGCTTATAAAAAAGAACGTGGACTTGACTTTGAGATCGAAGTCGATGGTGGGATCAATGCTGAAACGATCAAAGAAGTTGCTCAAGCGGGAGCAACAGTTGCAGTTGCTGGTTCATACGTTTTTAATGCAAAAGATCCAGCGATGCAGATCGCAACGTTAAAAGAGGCTGCTAAATAGGATGCAGTTAAATTTATTAGTCGGAGGTCCAGTGGATCATTTACCACCGGGGCTTTTGCAAGCTAAAAAAGATGAACCATGGGTCGGTGCAGATATGGGGGCAGTTCGCTTATGTCAAGCAAAGGTCAAACCCTTGTTAGCTGTTGGCGATTTTGACTCTGCAACTGAAGAACAAGTTAAATTAGTCAAAGAAGCTAGTCAAGCTATCTGTAGTTTGCCAGCAAAAAAGGACTATACTGATACTGAAGTAGCCTTATTAGAGATCGAACGCCGATATCATCCAGAGCAGATCATGGTCTATGGGGCTACTGGGGGACGAAGTGATCATTTTTTGGCTAATTTATTTAGCATTTTACGTTTAGATTTTCCAACGTTTGTACCTAAAGTTTGTTTCAAAGACTGTCAAAATGAGATTCGGTTTTATTTACCTGGAAGTTATACATTGACTAAGTTAGAGGAGATGAGTTATCTCTCATTTATTTCGCTGACACCGGTAACTAAGCTGACGCTTCCTGATGAAAAATATCAATTATTTGAGCAAGATCTTTCATTACCGACTGCATATGTCAGTAATGAATTTATTGGAGAAAGTGCTAGTTTTAGTTTTGATAGTGGCGTGTTGTGTGTTATTCAAAGTAAAGATAGTTAAAAAAATAATGGTCACCAATAATTTGGTGATCATATTTTTTTGCAGAAAATATTGCTTTTTGATTTGTTTTGGATTAAAATTAACGAAACATTAATTAATATTTAAGTAATGAATAGCATGAGGGGGAGTATTATGAAATTTAAACGATTGATGACTGGCGCACTTGCTTTGGCAGCCACAGGCTTATTAGTGACAGCTTGTTCAAGTAAGCAAAAAGCAAATTCTACGGGACAGGTAGCTTCAAAACAAGTCTTGAATTGGAGTTATTTAGCTGAATTAGCGACCCTTGATCCATCGAAGGTCTCGGATGCCTATAGTGGTGATATCATCAATAACTCGATGGAAGGTTTATATCGCTTAGGGAAAAATAGCAAGATCGAACCAGGATTAGCGACACAAACAGAAGTCTCAGATGATAATTTGACATATACTTTTAAATTAAGAAAAGATGGCAAATGGTCTAATGGAGATAAGGTGACAGCACATGATTTTGTTTATGGTTGGCGCCGAACTGTTGATCAAAAAACAGCTTCACCATACGCTTATCTCTATAGTGGGGTCAAAAATGCTGATGCGATCATCAAAGGTGAAGCTAAACCTGAAACTTTGGGGATCACAGCCAAAGATGATCAGACGTTAGTGGTGACTTTGGAGAAGCCGATCCCGTATTTCCAACTATTGTTAGGTTTTGAACCATTCTTACCACAAAATCAAAAAGCAGTCGAAAAATTTGGTGATGAGTATGGAACTTCAGCCAAGACAATGGTCTATAATGGACCGTTCGTAGTTGATGGGTGGACTGGTTCTAACTTGAATTGGAAACTAAATAAGAATCCAAATTATTGGGATAAAAAGAAAGTCAAACTCGAAACGATCAACTTTAAAGTCAATAAGAGTACGACGACATCGTATAATCTCTATCAAAGTAAACAACTCGATTACACGACTTTGAGCAATGAACAGGCTAAGCAATTGGCAAAAGATCCAGCATATAGTGTCTTAAAGCAAGCGCGGACTACTTATCTAGAATTCAATCAGACAAGGGAAAGTTTTAAGAATTTAAAGATCCGTCAAGCACTATCCTATGCAATCGATCGGCAAGAATTAGCTAAAAATATCGTTGGTGGTGGTTCGCAACCAAGTCTAGGGATCGTTTCCCAAGGTCTAGCCCAATACAAAGGGCAAGATTTTGCTCAGGTAGCTAAAACCACAGCTGGCGTCAGCTATGACAAGAAAAAAGCCAAGGAATTATTAAAAGAAGGTTTGGCTGAATTGGGTCAAGATAAGTTAGCATTTACTTTAATGAGTAGTGATGACGATGTTTCAAAGAAAGTAGCTGAATTTATCCAAAGCCAGCTAGAAGAAAATTTATCTGATGTTAAAGTTTCAGTGCAAAGCGTTCCATTGAAAACACGGATCGCCCGTGGTGAAAAAGGTGACTTTGATGTCCAGTTAAGTGGTTGGTCAGCCGATTTTGCTGATCCGATCAGTTTTTTAGATCTCTTTACTAAAGATAATTCTTATAACTTTGGTAAATGGGAAAATGCGGAATACGACCGCTTGATCGAAGCCTCCAAGACGACTGATGCGAGTGATAAAGCTAAGCGTTTTGATGATCTAGTCCAAGCGTCTAAAGTCTTAAGCGAACAACAAGGCGTGGCCCCACTTTATCAAACTAATGTACCACAGTTGACAAATGTGACTGTCAAAGGTTTGATCCAAAATTCAGCCGGTGCTACTAACAATTGGAAAGAAGTTTATATTGTTGAGTAAGTAAAACGCCCCGTAATAGGCCTAGTGCTATTTACGGGGCGTTATATGTGTTTTAAGGTAAAATAAAAAGCCCTCAAGTTGGGGCCTGTAAACGCCTCGATTAGACGCGTGTAACTTTACCGGATTTCAAAGCACGAGCTGAAACCCATACCTTCTTAGGCTTGCCGTCAACCAAGATGCGTACCTTTTGCAAGTTTGGCTTCCAGCTACGGTTTGTTTGGTTCAAAGCATGGGAACGCTTCTTGCCAAAAGTTGTCTTACGACCAGTTACAAAATCTTTAGCCATGATTATATCCTCCCTTATCTCGAATTAAGGAGCAAGGGGTCTTGCTCATTCACTAAATAAAATTATCATAGATAGCGCGCGATTGCAATAGTTTTCTATAAAGTAATTTTGCTTGACAGCTATAAATGCCTAAAACATAGGATTTTTTCAAAAGTTAAATTTTTATCTAAACTAATTTGGGCGATCTAACAGGGAAGAATGTCAGTAGTTAAAGGGTAAAAAAGATAAAATGAACAACTGTTTTTGGGCAATTACGATAAACATGGTATAATGAAAAG
>NZ_CAQLEL010000003.1:0-20913 GCF_948826705.1 uncultured Ligilactobacillus sp. | reverse complement strand
TTATTGTGTCAATGATATATCTGGTGGCAATTATCTTATTACCAGAAACTTATCGCAAGAAGTGATCAGATACTTGCTCAAAGATCATGGCAGGCACTCTGGCCATGATCTTTTTTGGTATAGAGAGGTGAGCTAAATGTTTGAAGAAGTCAAATTATTGCTAGCATGGAAAGATAAATTGGTCACAGGGCCGTGGGGTGAGTGGTGCTATCGTCCAGGAAATCTACCATATGTCAAATATTCTCAAACTGTTGAGGACTTTATCAGAGAAGTCGAATTATTCGTGTACGACCAACCCCAGCTCAATTTAGAGAATTATCAATTGATCTTATCCCAAGCACAGGTAGATGTTGAAACTGTAACGGATCTGGCTAATTTATCTCCGCAAGTGTTATTGGCAGTTTTAGTGCGGATCATTAAGCGTGAGGAGTTTAGTGAGGGCTATATTTTGCGCTTTTTACAAAATCAGCTGATCGTTGATATTTTAGTCGAACTAGAGCAAAAATTTAGCTCAACGACTGAGAAAAAATATATGTTTTGTCAGGTCGAATTTATACCTGATGCACCACTCTATACGTATCTATGCGACGATGAGACCATTAAAGAAGGTGATGAGGTCGTTGTTCCAGTGGGGCCAAATGAAGAGATGCACATCGTTAAAGTCAAGAAGATCATCTATGCAACAGCGGCTAATGCACCTTATCCATTCGAGCAGTGTAAAAAGATCATTGATAAGTTGGAGACAAGAATCGATCTGGCATCAGTCGAGAAGGATATCTTTACGGTGACTTCACAGAGTGTTGATGCATTAGATACTCTGATCGGCACGTTTAGACTTAAAAAAGACGGTAGACCTTTAGCGATCGAATGTCTAGAAGCGTGTTTTTCAAAAACGCATGAAAGTCAACGGGGAACTTTGATCTTTAAAGCAACATGCCCAGATGTATATTTAACTGATCCGGAGGTGTACCTTTGTTTAGACAATACTCCTAAAGTTCAAATACTAGAAAAGATCACGCAAAGCTTAGGTGGGATCGGTAATGAGTGGCAAAAGATCGAGTTGCGAAGTGTCAATGACCTTGAGATGCAGTTAGAAGAAGCGACTGATCTTGCTAAGGTCGAGTTAAAGTTCGGGGCTAACCATGACGTTTCTGCTATCTGGGTCGACTACTTTATCACGGCTGATGGTATCATTGTTTACTTTAGTGAGTGGGAGAAAAACAATGAATGAACAAGGATCGATCCAATACGGACGATCTAATAAAGTGCATCTACGCTTTTGAACAAGAGACTGAGGTGAGATCAGTTCTTCAATTATTTTAAAGTAAAAAGCTAAATATATTTTCTACTAGGGTTTTGAATACGGTATAATTAGACTGAGAGTTTAAGAGGATCAAATTATTATAATTAGTGGAAAGCGAGGACTACACAGTGAAACTCATTGGAATCGTTGGTACGAACTCAGCCAAGTCGACTAATCGTAAATTATTACAATATATGCAAAGTCATTTGGCAGACAAAGCGAAGATCGAATTGGTCGAAGTAAAAGATATCCCTGTTTTCAACAAGCCGGCTGATAAGAAAGTCCCGGAAAAGGTGACTGAGATCGCAGCTAAGATCGAGGCAGCAGAAGGAGTGATCATTGCTACACCAGAATATGATCATTCGATCCCGGCAGCTTTGATGAATGCTTTAGCTTGGCTTTCGTATGGGATCTCACCTTTATTGAATAAACCAGTTATGATCACGGGGGCTTCATATGGTAAATTGGGTTCTTCTCGTGCACAAGCTCAATTGCGTCAAATTTTAGATGCCCCTGAATTAAAGGCCAGTGTAATGCCTGGTTCAGAATTTCTTTTGGCGCATTCGTTACAGGCTTTTGATGAAGCTGGGGATTTGATCGATCTAGAGACCGTTCAAAAATTAGACGCACTTTTTGATGATTTCCGCGTTTTCGTCAAAATTACAGCTAAACTTTCAAATGCACATGAGTTATTGCATCAGGAAGCTGAAAATTTTGACTGGGAAAATCTTTAATTTGCAAGGAAGGGGTATTTAACAATGAAATTTGTTGGCATCGTTGGCTCTAGTGCAGAACGATCATATAATCGTTTATTGTTGGAATATATTAGAAAACAATTTAAATTGAAATTTGAACTTGAGATCTTGGAGATCGATGAGGTTCCAATGTTCAATCAAGATGATAATTGGGCAGATAGCTTCCAATTACGCCTTTTGAATAATAAGATCACACGTGCAGATGGGGTCATCATCGCTACACCAGAACATAATCATACGATCACTGCAGCGTTAAAGAGCGTTTTAGAATGGTTGTCTTATCAAGTTCATCCGTTTGAAAGTAAACCTGTGATGATCGTTGGGGCTTCTTATTATGATCAAGGGACTTCTCGCGCCCAAGCCCATTTGCGTGAGATCTTAGACGCCCCAGGGGTCAATGCGTATACATTACCCGGAAATGAATTTTTGTTAGAAAAAGCCAAAGAAGCATTTGATGATGAAGGAAATATCATTAGTCAAGATACGGTCAATTTCTTAGAGACGTGTTTAGATAATTTTATCAAATATGTTGAAGTGGTAAGTTCATTGAAGAAGCCAAAACCGATCGCACCCGAAGATCTAGATGCTGATCATCCGATCAAAACAACAGTAACTGAAGTTGATCCCGATGATCCAGAATGGGTCGAAAAAGTAGCTGAGATCACAGGTGCGGTTTCAGGTGATACTTATGTTAAGCTTGATCATGGGATATTAACGGTCGATCAGATCAATATGTTCTTGAAGTCGATGCCGTTTGAATTGACTTATGCAGACGATAACAATCAGTTCTTATACTACAATAATGCACATCAAGATCCAGAGACCATGTTTGCTAAACGGGTACCAGCTCAATCTGGCAGTCGGTTATCAACAGTGCATAATTCATTGCCACCGGCACGGATGAAAAATGTTGAATGGGTCGTTGGGACTTTGCGCAATGGAAATCAGGAGTTTGTGCGCACGATCGTTCCTGGGGCACCAGCGAGTGTGGTCAATACCCACCATTATCAGGCGATGTATTATCCAGATGGTTCCTATGCCGGGATCAATGAACTAGTCTTTAATTTCAAACCATGGCTAGATTGGTATTTGAAAGAAACAGGGCAACGTTTGGTCGGTAAAAAGATGGGAGCCATGATGCCTGACGCCAGCACAGGTGCTTCTGAAACTCCAAGTGCTGAGATGACACCTGATGCTAATACAGGCGCATCAGAACATTAAAATAAATAGTGATCAAGGCTAAAAGTAAAGAAATGGGTCCTTTTAGCCTTTTTTTATATAAATTACAGTATAACGACCTACTGAGTTAAGTCTATCGAAGTTGGTCCTAAATGATATGGAAATACTATGTTGACGATGGTAAATAAAATCAAGGAGAGAAGCTGTATGGTATTTTATGCTTTGATTGTTTTGATAATTTTTTCTGGATCTTTAGCAGGTTTAGGAAAACAGAAATCGCTTAAAATAGTAAAGGCGTTTGTCTTTGTCGGCTTAGAAGCATTTTTAGGCTGTATTTTGTTTGAATTGTTGTTATTGATATTTTTTATAACACCACTGGGTCAAGTGCTAAATTATGGAATAGAAGGGTTATTTTCAGTGATCTTGATCATAGCCATCTTAAATGGGATCGTATTATATTGGCTGAATCATTTTTTGAATGTTAAGTTTAAGATATCTACTCAAGTGCAGGTGTTAAGTGAATATATCATCCAATGGGGGCTGATATATGTGACGATCTATCAAGTTATGTTCGATAATTTTTTAAGTATTCTAAAAAATGAGAATTTCAAAGCTAGTGATATCAGTAGTTTAAATCTGACTGATCCAAGTGATCTGATCATTTTGGTCTTACCATCATTGATCTCTGTTTGGATCGCATTGGTCCTATCACGTTTAAAAAAAGATACGTTATAAAAAATGAGAGTATAGCATTTATCCAACGATCAGATATAGTTGCTCTTGAAATGACGGAAGTGTATCTAAGTTTAGGGGGAAGCTGTTGTCGAAACGATCTGTTGTGCAAAAGACAAAAAAGTTGTGTTTACCTAACACATCCTGTATATTTTTAAGTAAAGAAGGAAAAGGAGGTGCTAGGGATGGACATGTTATTTATCGTTTTACACGTGCTCTTTGGCTTGGGATCATTTGCAGGCTCATTGATGTTAGCTGTTGGCTTCAAAGATAAATTCAATGAACTCAACACATTGCAAAAATCAGGTATCTTATTGACGATCATCAGTTTATTTGCGACGATCGCAGTTACGATGGTTTCTAAGGGCAACATGATCGCTGCAATTATTTTTATCGCATTAGGTGTCGTAGCTTGCGGTTACTTGGCATTTGCTAAGACAAAAGAGGCGTAATCGTAATTGAATAACTAACTTTGCCCTCTTGGCTCGATCGGTCAGCAAGAGGGTTTTTGTTGATCCAAAAACTTGTCAAACGAGATAAACTGTGTATAATAATAGTACTAAAGTTCTTTGAAAACAAGATCATATCGAACTTAGTGCAGAGAAGTTGAACGCTTTGCTAAGATATCTCGGAGGATAAGACCTCGTAGTTTGCTAGTTGGGATACTGGCTAGTGACTATCAAAGTGGTGGTGACATCATGGCGTTTTGTAAAAGCAAAAGAGGCTAAGAGATATGCAAATGTAGCCCAGAATTAACGTACTGAACTTTTCCACATGATAATAGACGCTCAGTGAGAAGAAGCCAATATTGCTGTTATTCAGGGATGGATACAGTTTACATTGGTAATATCCAAATAAGTGTGTTGCTGTGAATGTTAGAAATAACAGTATAAGAAAAGAAGCAGGTACATCGCTCAAGACGGCAGATCATACAAATATATGAAAATGCTGAATGTTCGGGTCGGTGTTGGAAGTTGAGATACTTGCCATGGTCTAGTAATGCATAAGAAAGTAGTGAGTCGCTCTTACTGCTCAGCTCTTATGAACTATTGACGGAATAAATTCGCAAGCTACAGGCGTAGAGAGAAATACTCCGATATGATCTTGTTTTGAGAGAACTTTAGCTAAAAGAGTGTGGGGCAATGAATAACAAGGGACCTAGCATGATGCATGTTTTTGCATCGTGCTAGGTCCCTTGCTTGATAGCAGTAGCTATTGAAGGATAATAAGACTCATGCTGTTGTAGTTTTTATTCGCCAACTTTACGTTTATCCCAAAAACTAGTAACAGTTTGTTTGTCTTCTAGCGTGTAATTGATGATCGCACGCAGTAAGTCGTATGGGATGTTTTTGCCAAATTGGAGCTGGAAAGTTTTTTTGCCGTGTTTTAGCTTTAGGTCTTTGATCTGTGGCAAAAAGTGTTCAAAAGTACGTATTTCAGGTGCCACAGTAAAATGCTTGGTGGCAACACTAAAACCAATGATAAAAGTTCCATGCTGGGTGAACATTGGCTGATTCCATTTGTATTCTGGCTTTAATTCTGGAAAGTCAGTCGTTAGCCAGTTGATAAAATCGCCAAAGATCAAGCGGTTATCTGGATCATCGATACGCTTTATATATTCAAGGATCTGCTCCATCGTTAAGTCCTCACTTTTTTCTTGTGTGCAATTATTGTATCATGGTACGGAAGGGAATGGGTAGTTTATGATCAGAAAATTTAGAACAGATGATTTAGAACAAGTGATGGAGCTTTGGCTGGTCACAAATATATCAGCTCATGATTTTATTCCAGCCAAATATTGGCAAGCCAACTATACATTAGTTAAAGCAATGTTGCCCCAAGCTGATATCTGGGTCTATGAAGAGAGAAATGAGCTTCTAGGCTTTATCGGGCTTCAAGCTGATAACATCGCTGGGATCTTTGTAGCTAACAAGGCACAAGGTAAGGGGATAGGAAGCCAGTTGCTAGCTAAAGCCAAACAAGAAAGAAAGCAGTTGAGTCTAGCTGTCTATGCTAAAAATGAGCGTGCGCTAAATTTTTATCGATGCGCTGATTTTGCCGTGGTGAACGAACAGCTAGATGAGGCGACCGGTCAAGCAGAGTATCAGATGGAATGGAAAGCGAGATAAAAAATGAAAGTTTATGTTCAATTGGGGAGAAATAAATTACCATATAGGGTAAATGCGTATCAAGCACTTAAGGGATTTGAGCAGTTAGGTTTTGAGATCGAATTATTCTCGAAGCTAAGTGAACTTGATCCAACTCAAATTGAGCAACAAGATATTTTTGTCGGAGGAATAGGTACGATCCGCCAAAGATTACACCAGTTAGGAATCGCATATCAGGAAATAAATTATCCTAAGATCGTTCAAGAATATTTAGGTCGAAAAATTTGGTACTCACATATCGATTACGTTAATACTCATCCTGAAATGTGGCAGGTATTTGTTAAGCCGGTTGAAGGGAAAAAATTCACGGGCAAAGTTATTCGTACACCAAAAGATTTGATCGGCCTAGGATCATCGTTTGAAAATGCTGCGGTTATTTGTAGTGAAGTGGTCGATATCGTAGCTGAATGGCGAGTATATGTGCGCTACGGTGAAATCCTAGGAGTCAAACAATATTATGGTGATTGGGAACAGCATCTTGATCCCGAGATTGTTAAAAATTGTATTGCAACGTATGAAGTTGAGGCACCAGCTGGCTATGGGATTGATTTCGGAGTCACTAAAGCAGATAAGACTATCTTGATCGAGATCAATGAAGGGTACTCCTTAGCAGCATATGGGCTCTCTGATTTGAGCTATGCCAAGCTACTAGCTGCACGTTGGGCTGAGATGACAGGAACGGTCGATGAATGTAATTTTTTAAAAAGAGTTGCGCAAAACTCTTTTTTGATTTAAAATGTATTTGTATCAGATACAATAACGATTTAAGAGGGATAAAATGCAAGACACTAAATTTGCAGTCGCATTACATATTTTGGTAATGCTATCAGAAAGTGAACGTCAATTGAACTCAGAATCTTTAGCTGAAAGCGTCGGAAGCAATGCAAGCTATATTAGAAAAATAATGGCGCTTCTAAAAGATAAGGGATACATTGTCAGTCATCGTGGGAAGTCAGGAACGACCTTAAAAATAGCTCCACGAGACTTAAACCTTTGGATGATATATAAAGCAGTTCAAACTCAAGAAAATAGTTTGTTTGCGATCCATCAGCATGCTAACCAAGCATGTCCTGTCGGTAAAAATATCGAACAGGCGATCACGCCATATTTTACCGAAGCAGAAGAAACATTGAAGGCGTCATTGAGCCAAACGACATTACAAGATATTATTGATGAGTTGTACCGAATAGGAGGAAAAAATGAAAGCTGCCGTTTTGACTAAATATGATAAGAAATCACCAACGATCGAAATTAAAGAGTTAGATCTTCCCACCTTAGCTGCCGATGAGATCTTAGTAGATGTCAGTGTTGCTGGAGTCAATCCACTTGACAATTTGATCGCATACGGTGAGCTTAAGCTAGTCACACCATACGAATTACCACAAGTTATGGGAAATGAATTTGTGGGGGGCGTCAAACAAGTCGGTCAAAATGTAAAAGCATTTAAAGTCGGTGATCGAGTTTTTGGCAGAATGCCACTTGCGAAGATCGGGGCCTTTGCTACTCACTTGACGATCGAGCAAAGTGCGGTCGCTAAAGTTCCCGAGTATTTGACCGATGAGCAAGCTGCTACAGTACCTTTGACTGCATTGACTGCGATGCAAGCTTTCGAATTATTAGATGCAAAACCGGGGCAAACGCTCTTTATTTCAGGGGGAACTGGGAGTTTTGGGATGATGGCGATCCCACTTGCAGTTGCTAGAGGATTAAAAGTGATCACCAGTGGAAGTTCTAAGATGAAAGAACAAGTTGAAGCTTTAGGTGTAACACGCTTTATTGACTACCGAACTGAAGATTATGCAACCACTCTGCATGATATCGATCTAGTTATCGATACACTTGGTGGTAAGGAACTCGAAAAACAATTAAAGATCTTGAAAAAGGGTGGATCGTTAGTTTCTTTACGCGGAACGCCCAATAAAGAATTTGCTAAACAAATGGGATTTGGTTTCTTTAAACAACTATTGTTTGGCTTAGTTGGAGCTAAGATCGATCGTTTGGCTAAAAAAGAAGATAAGAACTATTACTTTATATTTGTTAAAGAAAATGGTCCACAATTAGCAGAAGCAGCAGAGATCCTGGCCAAAATGAAAATTGAGCCTACTGTTGGACCTGTTTATCCATTGGAGCAGACTTCAGCTGCACTAGCTCAAGTTGCAAAGGGTGGTAACGCAGGCAAAGTTCTGATCAAAAACTGATCTGGGAGAGTATTATGAAAAAATATATCGATCTACCTATGCAATATGTTGTTGGTAAAAATCAAGTAACTTATGCTTATCGTGAATATGGGAATTTGAATGCGTGTCCATTGGTATTGTTACACCATTTGTCAGCAACATTAGACAACTGGGATCCAGGATTTTTGGATCTTTTAGCGGTAAATAACCACATTGTTGTTTTTGATAACGTGGGTGTTGGAAAAACAACAGGAAAAGTATCAGAAACGATCACTGCAATGGCCCGAGATGTGATACAGTTTGTGGATGCACTTAAGATACAAAATTTTGATCTGCTAGGTCTCTCGATGGGGGGCTTTGTGGCACAGGAAGTCTTGTTATTAGTCCCTAAGAGAGTCAAAAATTTGATCCTAGCTGGAACTGGACCACATGGTGGCAAAGGGATCAAGCGGGTAGGAATGCTAACAAATTATGACCTACTACGTGCTACTTTTATGCGAAAAGATGTCAAAGAGTATCTATTCTTTACACGAACTGATAATGGAAAAAAAGCAGCAAAACGATATTTTGAACGGATAAATACTCGGAAGGAAAACTTCGATGATAAGATAAAAATTGGGGCATATTTACATCAATTAAAGGCGATCAAGCGTTTTGGTAAGGCTGATCCCGTTGATTTTTCTAACTTTGAAATGCCAGTCTTAGTAGTGAATGGTGATCATGATCGCATGGTTCCAACGATAAATTCCTACCGCCTACATGAGATCTTTCCCAATAGTGAGTTATTGATCTATGACGATGCAGGGCATATGAGTATTTTTCAAGAGCAACAAGACTTTGTGGATAAGCTCACAAAATTTTTAAGATCATAGAAAAAAAGTGACCGTCCTTTTCTATAATGGGAAAGGACTGGTCACTTTTAATCTTTAAAGGTAGCGACTTGTTCTAAGGTAAGTTTATTAGGACTAAAGCTATTTAAGGGGTCAGTTGAAGCGTAGCCTAAAGCCACTCCGACGGCTAAAGTCTCGCTGCTAGGGATCTCCATGATCTCTTTGACAAGAGTAGGGAATTTGACTAATTCGTAAGCCGTGATCGATGCAAGTCCTTGAGCGGTAGCACTTAGGACTAGCGTTTGGGTAAAAGCACCGATATCATGGACTGACCAAAGTGATAAGTCTTTTGGTAGTGTGATATAGATGAGTGCTTGAGCATTGAAGAGCTTAGCTTGACTTTTACGAAAATCAACTTCACCAGGCTTGAAGCGTTGTTTGAATTCGGTCGTCCAAGCGACCATGTTCGCTTGTGAACGGTCATCCCACTTATCTCGACTTAAAACAGGATATTCTGGTTGGCCAAGGTCGCCTTGATCGACTGCTTCACGGTGTTTTTCTTTGATCAAAGCTAAAGTTTTACCTGTAGCAACATAGACACGCCAAGGTTGAGAATTGACCCAAGATGGTGTTGTTAGAGCATCTTGGATGATCTGGTCGAGCTGTGATCTAGGGATAATTTGCTCGGTAAAATCACGTGTCGAATGTCTTTTCTGAACGAGTGTAGTAAAATCCATTATGATCATCCTTTCATTTATGAACTACGATAAGTATAACATTTTGATGAAAGCGCTTGGAAGACTGAAAGTAGTTAAATTAAAAAAATAAAGATTGCAATCTAATAAATTTAAGGTAAAATTAAACTAACTAACTGAGAAAGGATGACATTTATGGATCTTATTATTCCAAAAGATTATGATCCCAAGCTTGATGTCAAAAAGACCCAAGAAGCGATCCGATATATTCGGGAGACCTTCCAAGATGAATTTGGCAAAGAGCTTGGTTTATCACGTGTTTCAGCACCAATGTATGTAGAAAAGAGTTCGGGGTTGAATGATAATTTGAATGGTTATGAAACACCTGTATCTTTTACGATGGAGAGTATCCCAAACGATACCATTGAAGTCGTCCATTCTTTAGCTAAATGGAAACGAATGGCCTTAAAACAATATGGCTTCAAGCTACATGAAGGGCTGTATACTAACATGAATGCGATCAGAAAAGATGAGGAGTTGGACAACTACCACTCAAGTTATGTCGATCAATGGGATTGGGAAAAGATCATTGCTAAAGATGAACGCAATGTTAAAACCCTTGAAGATACGGTCAGACGGATCTTCAAAGTGATCAAGCACATGGAAAATGAAGTCTGGTATAAATACCCTGAAGCAGTTAATAAATTGCCTGACGACATCTTCTTTATCACAACTCAAGAATTAGAAGATATGTATCCAAAACTCACTCCCGAAGAACGTGAAGACAAGATCTGCCAAGAACACGGCGCGGTCTTTTTGATGCAGATCGGTGGAACTTTAAAGAGTGGACAAAAACATGACGGGCGTGCTCCTGACTATGATGATTGGCAATTGAATGGTGATATTTTATTTTGGTATGAACCGCTTAACTGCCGCTTAGAGCTTTCAAGTATGGGGATCCGCGTTGACGAAGACTCGATGTTAACTCAATTAAAAGCAGCTGATGCCCTTGATCGTAAGCAATTACCATACCATCAAATGATCTTGAATAAGGACTTGCCATACACGATCGGTGGTGGGATCGGACAATCTCGTCTATGTATGTTGTTACTAGGTAAAGCGCATGTTGGTGAAGTCCAAGCAAGTATTTGGCCAAAGGAAATGATCGAAACTTGTCGCGCACATAATATCAACATTTTATAATAATTGAACAAACAGAGACCAATGGATGATTCTGTTGGTCTTTTTTACGGAGGACATGATGAAGTTCAAAAAAATACTGACAGGATTTGCGGCGGCCTTAATGCTCAGTGGTGCGATCGGGGCACCGCTAACAGCTAAAGCAACGACTCACCATGGTGGCTGGCGCACATATCAAAAAAATAGCTCGAGTGGCTCAGGTGAATTAAAAAAGAGCACACCATCACAACAATTAGCCCAAACAGTTTTGACACCTGATGTTGTTAAACGATTGGGAGGTGAGCAAAATCTCAGATGGAACAATAGTGGGGCTTTTATCGTTAATAACAATAAGACAGGTCTAAAAGCTAAGGTATCTAGTGCACCGTATGCAACAAATGAAGTCGATAGTTTAAAACGTCCGACTGTGGCCAACGCTCTTTTGAACAAAACAACGCGGCAATACAAGAATCGACACCAAACTAATAATGGTTCGACTAAATGGAAACCACAGGGATTTAAGCAACTCACTAACTTAAGTGGCGCCTATAATCACGCCTATGATCGCGGACACTTACTGGGCTATGCTTTAGTTGGAAATATCCGTGGTTTTGATGCTAGCGAGAGCAATCCCAAAAATATTGCGACCCAGACAGCTTGGGCTAATGAAGCTAATGCAAAATATTCAACGGGCCAAAACTATTACGAAAGTCTGGTCCGAAAAGCATTAGATCGTAATAAGACCGTCCGTTATCGTGTGACAAATATCTATAGTGGTAATAATTTAGTACCATCAGGAGCACATCTAGAAGCCAAAGCAAGCGATGGCTCGTTGGAGTATAATGTTTTTATCCCTAATGTTCAAAAAGGGTTAAAGATCGACTATGCTACTGGTCATGCGACAAAGGAGGCCAACTGATGGAGTTAAATGAAGTAAGTGCACGTTCGCATGCGATCCGCCAAAAGTATCATGCGTTAGAAGAAAAGCATCATGGCTCACGGTGGACAGTTGAAGAAGATGCCTTAGCTTTTCTAACAGATGCTGCTTTAGTGGGGCGCTTGACAATGGATCAACAGGGACGTTGGCCTAAGACAAGCAATGATGAATTAGCCCAAAAGATCGGCGAATCTGTTTGGTGGCTAGCGATCCTAGCTGAACGAACTGGTCTGAGTTTGGAAGAATGTGTAGAAAAATTTTTAACTGAAAAAGAAGCTTGGTTAAATAAATAAGCTATAAGAAAATATGATCAGTGCTATATGTAAAGCGAGGGACTCATCATGATGCAAGATCTTGCATCGCAGTGAGTCCCTTAGTTTATTTTTATCAGATACTTTTTTGATATCGATAGCCATGTTTTGAAACTAAAATAGAGAGTTATGTAATGACCGCATTTTACTAGCATTTACTTATTTTTTGTGTTTTAATTTTTATGTAAAAAAGGATGTGAGTAGATGGATAAATTAAAACGGATCGGTAGAATTTTTTTATGGACACTTCTATTGATGATCTTATCATCGATCCCAATGGGACTGATCATGCTTTTTACGGGCTTGTTGATGGCTGCTTTTTCAGGTGATCTAGGTGATATCTTTTCACCATTAGCCTTAGGGCTTGGATTGATTGGTGAGATAATTGTTGTTTTTATCTTAAAACAAGAGTATAAAGGTGATCCAAAGCAGTTACATCAGATCATGCCATTTGATAAAAAAGGCTCGTTTTTGCGCTATGTTACCGGATATGTCCTTGGACTGGCATTTTTTGCCTTGATCTGGGGAATCGCAGTTTTGGGCAAGGCGTTTAGTGTGAGTGTCATCTGGCAAAATTCCAATTGGGCAGTATTATTGGCCTTTTTGCTAGGCTTTGGGATGCAAGGTATGACCGAAGAAGTGATCTTTCGTGGCTATTTACAAGGAAGATTGGAAAAAGAAGTTTCAAAACGTTGGGCGATCCTCATCTCGGCTTTGGCATTTGCAGTTGCTCACTTAGGTAATGACGGGATTGGGATCAATGGGCTCATTGGTTTGACACTATTTGGGATCTTGATGAGCTTGTTTAGGACCTATACCGGCGATCTTTGGTTAGCAGGTGCGTTTCACAGTGCTTGGAATTTTGCTGAGGGACCATTATTTGGTACCCCAGTTTCAGGGATCAATGGCACAAGTGTGATCCTAGAGTCGCATCCAGTTTCTGGATATGCGATGTTAAATGGAGGTACGTTTGGGATCGAGTCCAGCTATTTGGCCTTTGTAGGCTTATTTATTTTAGTGGTCTTGACCTATTATTTAGGTCAAAATTATGCTAAACCGAGTAATCGAATAAATAGTTAAACTAACGGTCGTCTAATGGGCGACTGTTTTTTTTGTGACAATTGTCATGAAATGTCATGACAGTTGATTCTAGAGACAAGAATAGCTTTCATTTAAAATGAAATTATCTTGAGTATGGAAGTGAGACCAATGAAAAAAGTTATCGAAGTAGCTGGACTAACTAAAACTTATGTCCAAAAACCAGTCCTAAAGCAATTGAACTTTTCAGTTGATCGGGGGGAGATCGTAGCCCTTTTGGGAAAAAATGGTGCTGGGAAATCCACTCTGTTAAATGTTTTGCTACAAATGATCACAAAGGATAGTGGAAAAGTCAAGATCTTAGGAAGTAAGCACTTAAAAACTGAGAAGATCGGTGTCATGTTACAAAACGATTTTTCATTAGAAAGAGTAACGGTCAAAGAGATCATTGAACTTTGGCAAAGCTATTATCCTAATAGCAAAGATTACGCCGAGTTGTTACAGATCGCTGATCTAGCAGATAAACAAAACCAATTTTTGTCTAAACTTTCTGGTGGTCAAAGAAGACGTTTAAATTTTGCCTTATGCTTAGCTGGTGATCCTGAGTTGATCTTTTTAGATGAGCCAACAGTAGGGATGGATGTGGTGAGTCGACAAAAATTTTGGCAACAGATCGAAAGCTTACGATCATTGGGTAAGACCTTTTTGATCACTAGTCATTATTTAGAAGAATTACAAGGAGTCGCACAACGTTTTTTGATTTTAAAAGACGGTAAACTGGCTTTTGATGGTACTTTACAACAGTTGCAACAAAGCCATCAGGTGGTGGTGCTTAGATTTAATAGTCAATTAGATCAAAGTCTTTTTGCTGAGCTACCGGGGATCTTAGCGATCGAAGCCAATGCGGGGTGCTATACGTTAAAAACGACGCAGCTAAATGAATGTTTACCACGATTGATACCATATTTAGCAGCAATTGAAAATTTGAGTATCGAACAAGGGTCATTGAATGAGCTATTTCTTGAACTAACAGGAGGACGGGACGATGATAAAGCAGATCAAATTTAATTTTAAACGGATCATTTTAAGAAATCCCAGTTTCTTATTTTTTGACATCTTGATCCCAGTTATGTTTTACTTATTATTCACTAAGGTCATGTCTAGTAACGATCCAAGCTTTGAACGTGATTATTTAGTCTCGATGATGATCTATGCCAATTTACTGGGATCAGTTTTAACAGTTGCTAATACATTGGTGACAGATTATACAAGTGGCTATGCTAAGTTGTTGCAAGTTCTGCCTTTGAAGCGCTGGCAATATTATGTTTCTGTCGGTAGTAGCTTTTGGCTGTTGAATGTTTTATGTGTTATTGCTTTAGGCGTAGCTGGTTGGATCTTCAATGGTATTGTTTTTTCGGTAAAACTATGGGCGATCTTAGTTTCGGTCATTCCGCTCTTGGCGACACCATTGATGTTGCTAGGTGTTTTGTTGGCAACAACGCGTAATGTAAACACTGTCAATGTTTTGGGAAATGTTGTCTTTTTATTAGCGATCATCAGTGGGTTGTGGTGGCCTTTTGAGCTCTTGCCCCATTGGATCCAAGTGCTCGGTGGACATACCCCAGTTTATTATGTAGCTGTGATCGCGCGTGAGTTAGTTAACGGTAGATCACTGACTCTAGGCTATTTTGGTGGTATCGTTATTTGGAGCGGGCTGTTGAGTGGTTTTATCTATTTAAGTGAAAAGTTGATGCAAAGGATCAAATGAATATGAAAAAATTTTTACGTACACACGTTTTATTTCCACAATATTTAGGTTTTGCACCTTATTTTTGGTTGATCTTTATGTTACCTACTTTTAGTGTGATCACTGATATTCAAGGGATGACCAAGTATTTTTGGTTAGCTGTTATCGTAGTTTATATCAAGATCTATCGTGATAGTTTTATGACGGCAAAACACTTTAGCTTACGAGTCAGTATACAACTAGTGATCGATATGATATTTGCGTTTGTATTTAATTATATCTTTTTATTTGTGTTTACTTCATTTTTGATCGGTTCTTTTCCAGTCAGTAAAAAAGTATTCAAACGTTTATTATGGACGTTTTATCTAGCTCTAGGAGTGAGCCTTTCGTGGATATTGTACATGTTGTACACCAGTACGACGAAGATCGATATATTTGAGGTCGCCTTACTGATCTTGTCGCCTGCACTTCCAGTGGTAGCCTCACGTTCTTTGGGTGAGCAACAAGCAAAACGGCAAGCTTTACGTGAAGAAAATCAGCGTCTACGTTTATTAGCGACAGAACGTGAGCGGATCGCTCAAGCACTTCATGATGATCTAGGCCAAAGCTTTTCTCTGATAGCCCTTAAAGCAGAAGTAGCACAAAAATTTATGGAAAAAGATCTCGCTAAAGCTAAGGAACAGTTAGAACAGATCGCAAATGAGTCGCGAAATGATCTTGAATTAGTCCGGCAGATCGTGCGTGATCTGAAAAGCGAGACTTTGATCCAAACTTTACATGAAGCAAGTGAAAAATTAAAGCAGGCAAAGATCGTTTTGTTAGTGGAAAATGAAACGAGCGCTATAAATTGGAAACAAGAGGTCCAACAGATATTTGCGAGAAATATAAATGAAGCCGTTACAAATGCGATCAGGCACAGTCAAGCTGATATTTTTACAGTGATATTTAATGAAGATGAATACAAATATCAAGTGGTCATAAAAGATAATGGGATCGGTTTTTCACCCAAAGAAAAACAAACTTCTTTTGGAATAATGGGGATAAAGCAACGGATCGAAAGGGTATCAGGGACTAGCTCTTTTGAAGCAAAAAATGGTACTCAGATAACGCTAACGATCCCTAAAAAGAAAGGGACTGAGAATTAATGGTCAGTATCTATCTTGCAGAAGATCAAGTCATGATCGCGCAAGCTTTACAAATGTTACTTGAACTAGAAGCTGATTTTGAAGTTAGTGGCGTTGCCACAGATGGAAAAACAGCCTTGAACGATATTTTAGGCTCAAAACCAGATGTGGTGTTACTAGATGTTGAAATGCCAGGTATGACCGGTTTAGAAGTCGCAGAACAGTTGGCATTACTAAAACGGTCGGTAAAAGTGATCATTTTAACGACATTTGCACGTCAAAAATATTTCGAACAAGCTATCAAAGCACAAGTTGCAGGATATTTATTAAAAGATTCACCTAGTGAGACCCTCATAAGTGCGATCAGATCAGTTTTAGCAGGACAAACAGTCTACGAAAGTCGGTTAGTTCAAGGGATGTTTGCAGCCGAAACACCACCACTGACTAAACGAGAACTAGAGATATTACAAGTGATGCAGTCAGTAACTACGACAAAGGAGATCGCCGAAAGGGTATTTTTAGCTGAAGGAACAGTGCGCAATTATATTTCAGCAATCTTAAGTAAGACTGGAACAGCTACGCGCTTAGAGGCAGTCATGTTGGCACAAAAGAATGGTTGGATCTAAAAAGCAGTGAAGCCTAATTAAGCTCACTGCTTTTCTTTTTTACTCAAAATAAAAAGACTTCCTACGTTTAGAAAGTCCAGTTATAATTGCTATCAACAAGATGTGTCAGACTCAAGCTCATCAACTAGCTCATAGACACGATTATCAGCTTCGTCATAGACACTGATCGGTTTACCATCGACGGCATCGATCCGCAAATGATAGCCATAACCATCCAAAAAAATCAGTTCTTTAGTGGTAAGGGCCTGGACCTGTCCCGTAAGTTCGCGGTGGTCGATCAAAATACGCAAGTCAGTTGTGATCTCAAGACAATGAGTTCGATTACTTAATTCATCGATAAATTGCCAACTACCAGCATAGATCAGTGGTAGAGACATCTGTGGTTGTTTGCTTTTCTTGTTAAAATTGATCACGTTACTGAATAAAGTATGGCCTAAACTGATCAAGCCCTTGCGTTTCATTGCTTCAACCCCTCCAATTTTCTTATTGAGTATAATATACCACGATTTATACCGTAAAAATAGTAAAATACCAGCAATATTTGAAAATGAAATATAATAGAAATTTTGTCATACTTTTGGAATATTTTAACTTAAAAAATTGGGATAAATCAGCTTTTAGTACGCTAATATTTCGAAGTCTGTTATAATAAATACGAATGGAGAATGAAAGGGGTTACTTATTATGAAACTCGGGATCATTGGTACTAATTGGATCACCAAACAATTTGTTGAAGCTACAGAAGCTACAGGTGAATTTACTTTGACCAGCGTATATTCAAGGAAAGTAGCCACAGCGAAAAAATTTGGTGCAGATTTCAAAAATGTAACAGAATATTTTGATAATTTAAATGAATTTTTTGAACAAGGTACTTTTGAGGTGGTCTACATTGCATCTCCCAATAATTTGCATTTTGAACAAACCTTACAAGCCTTAAAAGCCAAGAAACATGTGATCGTTGAAAAGCCCATGTGTTCTAACCCAGCAGAACTCAAAGTCTTACAGAAATACTTGCATCATCATCCAGAACTTTATTGCTTTGAGGCAGCTAGACATTTCCATGAGCCGAATTTTCAAAGTGTCAAACAAGCGATCAAAGAGTTACCTGTGATCCAGGGGGCTAACTTGACCTATAAAAAATACTCCTCGCGTTATGATCAATTTTTAGCGGGAGAAGAACCAAATGTCTTTTCTCCTAAATTTTCAGGTGGAGCTTTGCAAGATCTAGGTGTATATCTTGTCTATGATGCGATCAGTTGGTTTGGGATCCCAGAAGATGCCCACTACTATCCAGTAAAATTACGCAACGGGATCGATGGCTCTGGGACTGCTATTTTGAACTATTCGGGCTATGATGTAGTCTTAAATGTTGGTAAGACAGCTAATTCATATCTACCTGGTGAAGTTTACGGTCTAAAAGAGACGATCGTGATGGATAATGCGGCTGAATTACAAAAAGTGGAATTGGTCGATGCCACAGGAAATGGTACAATATTATCAGTGGATCCGGCTAAAAATCCAATGTTGGCTGAAGCAAAGGCTTTTGGAGAGGTTTTACGGGATACGGATTCACTGCAAAATAAGCAGTTACAGCAGGAGTGGTTAGCCGTAGCCGTTGAAGTAAATCATATCTTGTATAAATTACGTCAAAGTGCAGGACTTGCTTTTCCTGCTGATGAGGTTGACCACTGAGAAAGGTAAGTATGAATCCAAAATTTGAGAATTATTTTAAAGAACAAGGCTTTAAAGACCTAACGCCGATCCAAGCAGGAGTTGCGCCATTATTAGCGCGCGGTGAGAGTGTGTTAGGATTGGCTCCGACTGGTTCGGGTAAGACTTTGGCTTACGCTTTGCCATTATTAGAACAACTTTTACCTAAGGATGGTACGCAATTATTGATCTTAGCTCCATCGCAAGAATTGGCAGCACAGTTGACTAATGTGATCCGGCCATGGGCTAAGTTACTTGAACTAAATGTCTTATCTCTGATAGGTGGTGCAAATGTCAAACGACAGATCGAAAAATTAAAAAAGCGACCTGAAGTTGTGATCGGGACACCAGGGCGGTTATTGAATTTGATCAGTGATAAAAAGCTAAAATTGCACAAACTAGAAGCGATCGTGATCGATGAGGCTGATGAATTGTTGAGTGAAGCCGAAACGTTGGCTGATTGTCGTGAGATCATTATGCATGCGCCTGGTGAGGTAGCTGTTTCGTTCTTTTCAGCTACTAAAGCCCCGATCTTATCGGAATTACATCGCTGGTTTGGGATCGAACCAACTGTGATCGATGTTCGTAAAGTTGATCATACTCAAGGTCAAGTGGAGCATTATCTATTAGAAGTTCCACAAAGAAAGCGTGTTGATGCTTTACGCAGATTGGCGCAGTTAGATGAATTTTGTGCTCTGGTCTTTTTCAAGCAAACAGCTGAATTAAATGATGCATACGAAAAGTTAAAACATGCACATGTCAACGTTGCGCGTTTGAATAGTGAACAGCGCCAAGTTGAACGTGAACAAGCTTTACGTCAATTGCGAAAAAGAGAAGTTGCTTTGTTATTGACCACAGATGTAGCGGCTAGAGGATTAGATATTCCAGGGTTACCAGCTGTCGTGAACTATGATCTACCTAAAAATGTCAATACGTATATTCACCGAGTTGGACGTACGGGACGAATGGGTGCTGATGGGGTCGTCATTAACATAGGTAATGAACGTGATCTGCGGATGTTTAAGCAGTTGGTCAGAGAAAATGGTTATGAACTAGAGCCAGTCTACCTTTATCAACGGCAACTAGTTACTGATCAAAATAAGTTGGCCGAATTGAAGAAACAAGCGCCTAGTCGACCAGTTCGGAAAAAGACAAATAAACCAGTGACTCAAACTGGATCCACTAAGAAAAAGCGGAAAAAGAACCGTAAACGTGACCAAAAAAATAAAGGAAAACGTAAGAAAAGTTAGATAACTGGTGCAAAGAAGATAAAGTGATATACTGAGAGTAAAGCTAGCAGAAAGAGGAAGAACAGATGGAAATTTCAATGAATTTGAATGTTTCAGCCGAATATTTATTTCAGCGTTTGTTGGATACACTACTGTATGACATCAAGCAAGAAACAGGACGCGAATTGACTGTGGCTGAGTTACCTGATTTAAGCTATGCTACTAAGTTAGACCATCAGACCAAAGCTCAACTTAAGGTCATCAAGTTGATCCCAGGTCGCAGTTATCATTTGCAGATCCAAACAGATAATTATGTGAAAAAAGAAGCTTATGAATTGACACCGTTAGCTAAAGATCAAGTTAAAGTCGATTATCATGAAGAGAGCTTGGTCAAAAAGCCGTCTTCTAAACTACAAACTAAGATCTTCGCACCTTTAGCTAAGTGGATCAGGCGACATAATTTTATGAAATTACTAAAAGAGATCGAGGTCGGTTACTAGGATCATTGACTTTATAAGTGATTCTTCCTATAATAGAGTAGTCGTTTTTAATGACTATTCTATTTTTTGCGCTTGTAGCTCAGCAGGATAGAGCAACCGCCTCCTAAGCGGTAGGTCATCGGTTCAATTCCGATCAAGCGCATAATATATCTGTGTAATTAAGCCTTTTGAAATGTCCAAACACTTCAGAAGGCTTTTTAGTAGCTGATCTAGCCAGGATCCTTTAGAATCAAGATATGAACGATTTTGTGAAAGGATGAGTCAAATGTTTAAAAATCTAGTCCAGGGTGCTTTGGGAAACTACTCTGAAGTCAGTGTGCGTGAATTGACCCAAGAATATGGTGACTTTTTACTGACAGATGAAACGATCAGCAGTGGTTATAAACTAGTTCGCGATGCCTTGATCTTTACAAATTATCGGATGATTTTTGTTGATAAGCAGGGGGCAACTGGTAAAAAGACCGCTTACCACACGGTCTATTTAGATGGGATAGTTGATGTGACGATCGAGACGGCGGGATTTGGGGTCGATGACAGTGAGATCAAAGTGACTGTTTTGGAAAATGTTTATCAAAAGCCACATAAGGAAAATTTGACAACAATGAAATTTGAATTTCCTAAGCGGATCGATATTTTGCCACTCTATCGTTACTTATCCGAATTAGCATTGGCA
>NZ_CAQLEL010000002.1:0-1624 GCF_948826705.1 uncultured Ligilactobacillus sp. | reverse complement strand
GAATTAACACCAAACGTAACTAAAGGTACAGATTATCAAGAAGGAACTGACTACGATGTAACAGGCGACGCTAAAGTGATCGATGGTTACTACTTGAAGGCAGTTTCTGATAACGCTAAGGGTACATTTGGTAAGGACAACGTAACGGTAACATTTACGTACGCACCATTAGGTAAAGTTATCCCAGTTGATCCAGAAGGTAACCCAATTCCAGACGTACCAAACCCACAATATCCAAACGATCCACAAGATCCAACTAAGGGTGGTACGACCCCAGTTCCTGAAATTCCAGGTATGACACCAGAAGTACCAAGTGTAACACCAGAAAACCCAGGTGAAGATACAAAGGTTGTTTACAACTATGATGACCAAAAAGCAACAATCAACTATATCGATGAAACAACAGGTCAAACACTCTCATCTGACAGTGTTACAGGTAAGAGTTCAGCTAAGATCGATTACTCGACAGCAGCTAAGATCAAGGAATTGACAGATAAAGGCTACGTCTTAGTAAGTGATGGTTTCCCAGCTGATGCAACATTTGATAACGATAAGAATACAGACCAAGTATTTGATGTTATCTTGAAGCATGGTGAAAAACCAGTTGGACCAAATGATCCACACGAACCAGGCACACCGATCAACCCTAACGATCCAGACGGTCCAAAATGGCCAGCCAAGGATCAATATAGCAAGGAATATACATCAACAGTTGAATTCGTTGATGATAAAGGCAACAAGATCCCTAATGTACCTGATGATGTTCAAACATCAACATGGACACGGACATTGATCGTTGATACTGTAACAGGTGAAGTTAAGAACCCTGATGAAGCTTGGAAGGCTGACAAAGATCAATATACTGCAGTCCCAGCAGTGGTAGTTCCAGGTTACTTTGCAGATAAAGCATCTGTTCCAGCTAAGGACACAGTTCAAGAAAATATCAAGGATCAAATCGTTTACACACCATTAGGTAAGGTAGTACCAGTTGATCCAGAAGGTAACCCAATTCCAGGTGCAGATCAACCACAATATCCTAACGATCCAAGTGATCCAACCAAGGGTGGCACAACACCGATCCCAGATGTTCCAGGATATCACCCACAAGATCCAGGTAAGACAACTGTCACACCAGATAAGCCAGGTGAAAATACACCAGTTGTTTACGTCAAAGATGATGTAGCTAAGTACTACTTAGCTGAAAAATTCGTCGATGAAGATGGTAATGAAGTAGCACCTTCAGTAATGAAGGGTACGGATTATCAAGAAGGATCAGACTACGATGTAACAGGTGACGCTAAAGTGATCGATGGTTACTACTTGAAGGCAGTGTCTGATAACGCTAAGGGTACATTTGGTAAGGATGACGTAACGGTAACATTTACGTACGCTAAGTTAGGTAAAGTTGTCCCAGTCGATCCAGACGGCAACCCGATTCCAAACGTACCAAACCCACAATATCCAAACGATCCAACAGACCCAAGCAAGGGTGGTACGACTCCAGTGCCAGAGATCCCAGGATATCGTCCAGTACCGTTGTATTTAAAGTATAATAGATATATTTCCCCTTTTTCTCATCATCAATCAGGCCGGCATGCCTTAAGATGGACAGATGATGGGAGAG
>NZ_CAQLEL010000001.1:0-28996 GCF_948826705.1 uncultured Ligilactobacillus sp. | reverse complement strand
CAACTAACGCCATAGATGAGGCAAAAACGACCTGATCGTGATCATCTAGTTGTACTTCACCAGAATTAAGTGAGTCGGGAACAGTGACACTAGCAGCATGAACGGAAAAATCGGTCAAAAACAACAAACAAAAGACAGTTGCAACAAAGAGTAATGATTTGAATGATCCTTTCATAGTAGATCCCCCCTATAAGTTTGTGTGCCAATAGTTATCTATCAGCGTATCCAAATTATAGCAAGCTAGATCTAAAAAAGTTGATTGTAACCAATATATAACGTTAAATTTATCGTTTTGTAAAATATAATTTATATAGCTAAAAAAACCACTATTTCCCAACCAGGAAGTAGTGGTTTTTAGTTAGTATTCGGAGATCTCGATCAGATTACCGTCGGGATCATTGAGATAGATCGAAGTCAATGACTAATTTTCAGTAAGGGTAATATGCCAATTATCTTCCAAAAATTTTTTTCCTTTATCAGTAATTTTAAGTGCTCTTGATCCAGTATTGCGTGTTACGTAGTCGTTATTAAGCAGAAAATCAAGGATTGCTTTAGCTAATGCACCAGCAAGATGGTTTTTCCGTTCGCTCCAATCTAAACAATCAATACAGAATTTGCGTTTCTTCTTTTTTAAATTTTCAATGTCGATCTTGAGTTCTTGTTCGAAAAATATTTTACCTGAAGGAGTTACACGATAATTTTCGTTGTTATCATCAGATGCGATGATAATATTCTCGGAAATAAGGAAATCTTTGATCTTAACTCCTAGTTCTCCAGCTACGTGATCGTAACAAGTTCTAGCCTGCTTTAATTCTTTTTTAGCAAAATGTTGCTTATAACTTTTGGTAGGTTCAACGGGGGAATAGTTACTTAAAAATTCAAATAACTCAGGTGTTATGGTATCTGAAATAGAGTAATATCTAAACTTACCATATTGCTTGACAGAGGTCAGTTGTGCTTTTGTTAGCAATTTTAGATGATAGCTAACAGTATGTTGTTTTAACCTAGTAAAAGCTGTTATTTCATTTACTGTATAGGCACGACCGTCCATTAAAATATCTAAAATAGTGATCCTAGATCTATCAGATAAAAGGCGCAAGATAGTTGTAACATCAGGTGAATTCATAAGATCCCTCCTTAAAATTTCATATATCGATGAATTTCTATCAATTATCATAATATAATACTATCACACAGTAAAAGAAAACGACTATTTAAGATTTACCGATCAGTCGATAGACTTCTGACATACGATAAGGCATTTAGTATTGACTTCTTAACTTTTGAGCAGAAGTTTACAAAATTGCACAAGTATGAAAATTGTCCAGTTTGTGGAAAGGAATTTAAAAATATTGGAAACACTGAGAGTAGATAATCTAGCTAAAAAATATGGAAGCTATAATGCTGTTAAAGATATAAGTTTTTCAGTATCGTCAGGTGAATGCTTAGGTATTTTAGGTATCAATGGAGCTGGTAAAACTACCACATTGAAGATGATCTACTCGGCAAATAAAATAACAAGTGGTAACGTGTATATCTTAGGAAAAAATATTTCGTCATTATCTGATAAAGGGAAAAAAAGATTAGGGATCGTAGCTCAAGAAGATATGTTAGATACGACTCTGACTGTCTTTGAAAATTTGATCGCACATGGTATCTGTTATGGAATCAGACTAAAGGAACTTAAATCTCGAGCTAAAAAGCTGCTAGAATTTGTTCAATTAGCAGAATATGCAAATAAAATGATCGGTGAACTATCAGGGGGGATGAGAAGACGTGTTGTTCTTGCCAGAGCTTTGTTAAATGATCCCGAGATAATCATATTAGATGAACCGACTGTAGGTTTGGATATTCAATCACGTAATATTATTTGGAACAAATTAAAAATGTTAAAAAAGCAAGGTGTTTCAATAGTTATTACATCCCATTATATGAATGAGATCGAATGTTTAGCTGATAGGATAGTTATCATTGATTCTGGTGTAATAAAAGATGAAGGTACTATTGATAGTTTGTTAGATAAGTATCGAGAGAAAAATATTGAAGAATTATTTCTTAAGTTGACTGTTGTAGGTAAAGGAGATATTAAAAATTTGGAATAGTGTATAACATTGCAAATTAATATTCATAAGGAAGGTAAAATATGGAGTGGATATTAGAGTGTTACCACTAATTGAAGGAAAACATTTCATACTATTATTGATATGAATAAAATTAGGAAAGGAAAAGCTATATTTCTTTTTAGTTATACAAAATAGGATGAACAATTTTGTGTAGCTCCATATTATATAGTGGAGAAAAAGTGTTTAGAGTTTCAGCTAGATCGATCTATTATGTTGTTATCAGAAATTATATGAGCTTTAGATCTCTATTCAAGATCTCGATAGTTCCTAACTTGATCGACCCATTATTTTATTTGGTGGCAATGGGATTTGGAGTAGGAACTTATCTGACCAATATCAATGGGATGTCGTATACTACTTTTGTCATTACGGGACTTATCGGCGCTACTGCGATGACTACTGCTACATCAGAAGCAACGGTCAACGCATTTATTCAATACAAAATTGAAAAAACTTATGATGCCATGCTAATGACTCCGATCAACTTACAAGATATCGTAATTGGTCAAGCTATCTGGTCAGGGGTTAGAGCTGTCATTTTTGGGGGGATGTTTTGGCTTGTTTCGCTTGTTATAAGTCAAGCATTTGATCTTTATATGCTATTTATCATTCCACTTCTTTTTTTGATCGGTTTGATTTTTGGCCTTATCGGGCTAACATTCACCTATATGGCTCCATCGCGAGAATTTTTGAACTATTATAATACGCTTGTTATCAGGCCATTATATATGTTTTCGGATACTTTTTTTCCTATCGATTCTATCCCTGAAATTTTTCGGAATTTGACGTGGCTTTCACCGTTATATCATGCAACTAATATTATTCGAGCTATTTGGATAGAGAATTTTACTATGGTATTTCAACATTTAATATGGTTGATCAGTTGTGCAACGATATTTTACTTTATTCCTGTTTTAGTTGTTTATCGGACGTATTATAGATGACATTAGGAGCAAAAAACCACCATTTCCCAGCCAGGAAGTAGTGGTTTTTAGTTAGTATTCGGAGATCTCGATCAGATTACCGTCGGGATCATTGAGATAGATCGAAGTCATTTGCCCATTGGCACCGATCTTAGTAACTGGGCCAGCAATGATCTCAATAAAGTAACTCTTGAGGTGATTGATATCATCGGCCAACTTATCACCAGTCACTAAGCAAAGATCAGCGCTCCCACTTGTGGGGGTTTTAGAGACCAAGGCATCAGTTTGCTTTGTAGTTTGCAGTTTCAAAAGCTGATGTCCACAGCGTAAAGTAGCAAGCTCGGCACTTTCTTCTAAGATCGGCATGTCAAAGACTTCATGATAAAAGCGAACTGCACGTGCTAGATCGCTTACAGTCAAGACGATGTGATCGATACGTTTGATTTTCAAATAGATCAACTCCTATTGTAAAGCATTGGTCAAGAAATAAGCTCCCAAGGCACAGACGCACGCCTCAGTAAAAGGTACACTGAGCCAAACTCCATTTAGACCAAAGAGCGCAGCAAAAATAAGGACCGAACTGATCAAGATAAAATATCCGCGCAACAATGAGAGAATAAAAGCGGCTTTAGCTCGTTTGATCGCCACAAGCGACAACATGATCACGAGATTTTGACTAGCAAAAAAGACGCTGATAAAGTACAGTGGCAAAGCATGAGTTGCGATCTGAGCTAATTGTGCAGAATGGTCGTGATCAAAAACACTGACGATCGGAGCTTTGAAAAAGACCAAGATAAAATATAGGATACAAGAGAGCAAAAAAGCAACTTGCAAGCCTAATTTGATCGCCGCTTTAACGTTTTTTTCTTCATGTTTTCCGTATTCACGGCTAGCGATCGGTTGGACACCAAGGGCGATCCCATTTGAGAGCGCTAAGACAACGATCGCGATATTGGCAATGACACCATAGGCTGCGATCGCCGCATTACCGCTCAATTTGAGTAAGACCCAATTAAATGCAAAAATGCTGACCCCAGTACTCATTTCTGTTAAAAATGAAGGTATACCAAGACTAGCTGCTTGCTTTAATAATTTTAGCTCAGGCAAAGCAAACTTTAATTGCAATTGACGCTTGGGGTATTTACGATGAAAAGTCAAGATCGCCATACTCGTCAAAGGTGAAAAGATCGTCGCGATCGCAGCACCTATCATGTGTAATTGGAAGACAAAGATCAACAGCCAGTCTAAAAAGACCACGACTAAAGTAGCTGTTAAAGTTGCGATCATCGTCAGCTGAGGGTTACCATCGTTACGAATAAAGTTTACACAGACGTAATTACACATAAAAAATGGCGCACCTAAAGCGATGATCCGAAAATACCCCAAAGCAACACCCATCGTTTGCTGATCGGCACCCAGAAGCGTCAAAACTTGGATCGGAAAGATATTTAACAAAAGTGCTAATAAACTACCAAGTCCAAGACAAAAAAGCAATAATTTTCCAAAAAGTGTCGTTACTTTATTTGGTTCGTTGACTTTGTGGATCGAATAGATCGTTGAGCCACCGATCCCAAATAAAAGTCCCAAAGAATTGAAAAAATTAAACATTGGCAGTGAAATATTCAAGGCAGCCAACCCTAAAGTACCACCAGCGGCTGCAATAAAGACCGTATCGACTAAAACATAGAGCGAAAGCCCAGAAGAAGCAAGGATATTACGAATGATGTATTGCCCGACTTCTCGTTTGATCTTAGCTGTAGATGTTTGCAAAAAAATCCCTCCTAAACCAAACTTTCCTCTATCAATTATGATCGCCTGTCAGAAAGTTCTAAGATGTTATTTTTTGCAAAACCCGGCGATTTTGCGTCCCTTATTTCGTTTTCAACGCTACTGAGTTTAGCAGATTTAGTCCAAAAAAGCTAGTTTAAATAAAAATATGTTAAACGTTTAACATATTTTGCGTTTTCCTCTTTTCATAACGCTTACTTTGCGATAAGATAGTTATAAGAAAACGATTACTATTTTTGGAGGGAACATAGAGTGAGTAAATTATATGGAGCTATTGAAGCAGGTGGAACAAAATTTGTCTGTGCGGTAGCAGACGAAGAGTTAAATGTTTTAGAACGCGTATCGATCCCAACGACGGTCCCAGAAGAAACGATGGCAGACGTCTTTAAATTCTTTGAAAAACATGACGTTGTCTCGATCGGGATCGCTTCTTTTGGTCCGATCGATGTTAATCGTAAATCAGAAACTTATGGTTATATCACCAACACACCTAAGCCAGGTTGGAAAGATTATGATTTCTTGGGTGAAATGAAGAAGCGTTTTGATGTTGACTATGCTTGGACAACCGATGTTAATGGAGCAGCTTATGGCGAATTGAAACGTGGAGCAGCTAAGGGTAAGGATAGCTGTGTCTACTTGACAGTCGGAACTGGTATTGGTGGCGGTGTTGTGATCAATGGCAAAGTTATTGAAGGCTATGGTCATCCTGAGATCGGTCATATCGTAATGCGCCGTCATCCAGAAGACCACTATGAAGGTCATTGTCCATTCCACCACGATTGCTTAGAAGGCTTAGCTGCTGGTCCAGCGATCGAAGCACGTCAAGGGGGCATCAAGGCTTATGAGATCCCTAAAGATGATAAAGCTTGGGAGATCGTGGCTTATTACTTGGCACAAGCTTGCGTAGATCTAACATTGACACTCTCTCCTGAAAAGATCATTTTCGGTGGTGGTGTTTCTAAACAAGAACAACTCTTCCCAATGATCCGCAAATCCTTTGCTGAGCAATTAAATGATTACGTGCAAACGCCTGAGTTGGATGATTACATCGTACATGTCGACTTAGGTGATGATGCCGGGATCACAGGTTGCTTGCTATTAGCTAAAGAAGCACACGCAAAATAAAGAAACTGGGAAACCCAAATTATCTATAAAAAAGAAGCTGAAGATCAACGTTTTAGACGTGATTTTCAGCTTCTTTTTTATAAAACGCTCAAATGTGCCAATTTGGCAGGATCATTTAAGATCTCAGCTTTTGTCATTTTCTTTTGGATCTGGTGCTCTTCTGAGAAAAGTACGACTCGATCGCAAATATCTTTGATCTGCCCAAAGTGATGGCTCGACATGATGATCGTTTTACCGTTTTGCTTTAATTTGGCCAATAATTCAACGATCAAGGTCCGATAATGGGGAGATAGTCCGTTAAAAGGCTCATCTAAGACAAAGACATCAGGATTCATCGTTAAGACGCTTCCGATCGCAACGAGTTTCTTCTCACCACCGGATAGATGGTAAGGCACACGATCGGAAAGACGCTCGATTGCAAGTAATTTCAAGCAATCATCGACGCGTTGTTTGACTTCTTCAGGTGTTAACCCGAGTTGTTGTGGTCCAAAGGCAAGCTCTTCACGAACACTCATGTTAAAGAGTTGCACATCGCTATCTTGGAAAACAAATCCGATCTGTTCGTACAATTTAGCGGCTTGCTTAGGATCATTTAAAAATGTAGCATCGATAGTCAGATCTTTGAATTTGTAACTCCCCTTTTTTAGGGGGAAAAAACCTGTCAAGATCTTTAAAAGTGTTGACTTTCCTGAACCATTAGGCCCCATGATAACTAAAGTCTCACCTGGTTGGACCTTTAAAGAAACATCATCTAAAGCAAGATGTCCTTCATAGTCATAAAATGCATTGTTTAATGTGAGCATGACTGTTCCTTTCTATTGATCAAAACCACCAAAATAGTAGGCAGATGATCCCTAGTTGTACTAAGGGCATCAGATCTGCTTTAGTGAGCTTGGGATAAAATCGATTTTTACTGGTGAGTTTATACCCACGTAAGATCATCGCTTGATAAAGATCATTCATGCGACTCTTTAAGGAGAGATATAGTTCACCGATCAGATTACCTAAAAGATGAAATGAAGCTTTCTGTCCTAAAGTCTTAAAGCGAATGCTGTAGAGTGATCCTTGTAGATAGATCCCAGCTAAGTAGCAATATTTTACAGTGATATCAAGCGTCAAGATCAAAACACTGGGGAAATGAAGTTGCTTGAGCGCAAAGATAAATTGTTGCCAAGTAGTTGTCCCTGAAAAATATGCCAACGCTAATAGTAAAGTACTGATCCGCATGAAAAACAGTGGGAGATCAGCTTTTTGGCTCAAAAATAAACTCGGTAAGATAAAAATAGCTGTGAAAATGATCAACTTTAAGTATTTTTTGAAGATCACCAAGATCGCATTTCCCGGGAAAAATACCAACTGTCCTAAATAGAGCAAAAGGCAAGCCCAAAGAAAGATAAGGTCGTGTGACAACAAGACCAATAGTGAAGTGATAAGCAAGCTGCAGACTCGTAGCCAAGGTGAACTTTTGACTTGATAAACGGGTGTGATATTGGTGAAAAAGTGCAACAATTTACTTAGCGAAGCAATGTTGACACCAACAAAATCGTGTCGTTTCTCAAAATTCAAGTTGGTTTGATTTTTAGTCTGAAGCCAAGCTGGCAAGTTTGACTTAGTGCGCATGTTCATTATTTTTACCTAAAGACATCAAGATCTTACCAAGTAATAGAAAGACTAAGACAGCAGTGACTGCGCTTAAAATATACCCAAGAGAAAGAGCGGTACCAGGTACAGTATAGTCGCCAAAGAGTGCATTAAAATCAACTCCATGTGCCATTCCAGTAGGCAAAGTATTGCCTAAGTGTTCACTGTGCATCTTACCTAGTAATTCACTGGTATCCCATTCGCCCCAAGCAGTCCCACTAGCTAGTAGACCTAAAGGAGATAAAACGACCATAGCTCCGATCAAGTAGTAAAAATATTTAAAGCCAAGTGGCATTTTAGCCGCAGCGGCTGAAGTTGCGCGACTAGGTGTGTACAATTCAGCAGGAGCAACTTTTTTGACAAAGGCATAGACCGCATAGGTGAAGAAAGCTTCCACGACACCAGCAACGAGTAAATGAGCAAATAACATAGCTGGAACTGCGATCGTGATCGGATAAGGGTTATATAGTGGTTGCCCACTTGCACTAGTTGCAACGATCGGTTGTAGTCCTAGTTCAATACCCGCTAATAAAGCAGCAGCATTGATCCCAAGGTATGAACCTAAGACGACACCCAATTTTTCATGCCCATGTTTACGTAAGAAAGCGTAGATCCCATAGCCGACAAATGGCATAACGACAGCCATATTGAAGATGTTAGCACCTAAAGCTAAGAGACCACCATCACCGAATAAAAAGGCCTGCAATAAAAGTGCCACGGTAACAGCGATGCACGCGGCGTATGGACCGACTAGAATTGCTAACAGAGTCGCTCCGACCGCATGGGCAGTCGTACCACCAGGGATCGGAACATTAAACATCATCACTAAAAAGGAAAGTGAAGCACAGATCCCAAGCATGGGAGCTAATTGACGATTCTTGGTCAATTGTTGTTTTGTTTTTGAAAGTGAAACAGCTACGACTGGAGCTGCTGCTACAAACATGACCCCACAAGTCGCAGGGCTCAGGTAGTTATCAGGAATATGCATGATTACATCCTCTTTTCTAAAAATTTTCCCCATGTTCAAGACACTCATATGTATAGAAAAAATATAGCCTCCGAACATAGGCTAATTATACGGTGTCAAAAGATACCAAAAAATCTTTTATGTATGACTTCAAAGTATAATTTTGTGTTTTTTTCTCCAATATCTAGCAAGAAATATGCTTATTTTTACGCTGAATTACTAAGAAATAGTAAAAAAGCTTATTTTTTTTAAGTGATAATTCCTTGATGTAATGACTTTTAGCGCTTTTTTTTATTTTTAAATAAAAACTTGAACAAAATAGTTAAACGATTTAAGGGTAAATTTAATGGCGAGGGAGAAATCCTTGAGCAATTTTTATGGAGGGAATGTAAATATGTCTATCAATAGTGGCGATACAGCATTTATGATGCTTTGTACCGCAATGGTGTGCTTGATGACACCAGGCCTGGCGTTCTTTTATGGTGGTCTAGCTCGTAAGCGCAGTATCTTATTTATTATGATGGAATCATTCATTTCAATGGGGATCGTGACGTTGATCTGGATGTTTGGCGGTTTTGGTTTAGCTTTTGGGAAGGATATCCATGGGGTCATCGGGCGCTTTACTGATTACTTTGGACTTGCACATGTAGGATTAGTACCTAATGCAGTTCATGCAGCTTCGATCCCATTTGCATTATTCTTCTTATTTCAATTGATGTTTTGCGTGATCACAGTACCTTTGATGACTGGTGCATTTGCAGAACGTTTGAACTTGAAAGGGTATATTTTACTTTTGATCTTTTGGACATTACTAGTTTATATCCCGGTTTGCCACTGGGTATGGGGTGAAGGTTTCCTTTCAAAATGGGGCTTTGTTGACTTTGCTGGTGGTACTGTTATCCATACGACAGCAGGTTTTGCAGCTTTAGCAAGTATCTTTGTTTTAGGAAAACGCAAAGTAGCTAAGCAAGGGATGCATCCAAATAACTTGATGGCAGCTGCGATCGGTACTGGCCTTCTTTGGTTTGGTTGGTTTGGTTTCAACTCCGGTGGCGCTTTATCAGCCGGTGCTTTGGCAACAAAAGCATTCACTAACACATTGGTCGGTCTAGCAAGTGGAATGATAGCTTGGTTGATCATGGCTAAGATCTTACGTGGCAAGATCAATTTTGTAGATGTAATGACAGGATCAGTTGCTGGTTTAGCAACGATCACTCCTTGTGCAGGATATATTGCTCCTAGTTCAGCGATCGTTGTTGGTATCGTTGCAGGGATCATTTGTAATTTAGCTGTTGGATTCCGTCAAAAGAAAGGCTGGGACGATGCCCTTGATGTCTGGGGCGTACACGGTGTTGGTGGTTTTACTGGTACGATCTTGATCGGACTTTTAGCCGATAAGACAGTCAATGGTGTTGGAGCTAGTTTCCACCAATTGATGGTCCAAGTCGGTGGTGTCGTATTGACAGCTATCTATGCCTTTATTTTGACCTATGTTCTACTAAAACTCTTAGGTGCTATTACTGAGATCAAACCAACTCAAAAGCAGATCGAAGAAGGCTTGGATAAGACGTTGCTTGAAGAGACAGCTTACGATAAAAACTAAGCAGTATTTTTAGAGTAGCTTCCATTGAAAGGAGGTGAATACAAAAATGCTAGGAGTGATCTTACTTTATGTCGGAATGGTTTTGATGAGTAATGGTCTCTATCGGCTCACTAAGATCCAAGATAAATCTTTGGTCGTGATGAATCTTTTTACTGGTGGTCTAGGTTTGATCTTAAATATCATTGCGATTTCGATCGGGGTAGCACAAAATGCTGCTCCTAGCTGGTATTATGCAAGCGCAACAGGCCTCTTATTCGCATTTACATACCTATATACGGCACTAAATACGATGTTTGACTTGGATCAACGTTTGTATGGTTGGTACAGCTTATTTGTAGCGATCAATACGATCCCCGCTGGACTCCTGTGTTTCCAAGGATATGGCGGCAATAGTTGGTACGGTATTATCTGGTGGCTTTGGGGCATCCTATGGTTGACTGGATTTATCGAAACTGTTTTAAAGAAGAATTTAGGAAGCTTCGTTGGCTGGCTGGGTGTACTTGAAGGTATCATAACCGCTTGGATCCCAGGCTTTATGATGCTGACAGGCGTATGGCCCAAGTAGTTAGCGTTAAAGAGAGGTGTAAAGTTATGCAATTAACAGAACGTGAACGAGAAAAAATGATCATCAGCTTGGCTGGGATGATCGCACAAAACAGAAAAGACAAAGGGATCAAATTGAATCACCCTGAAAGTGTGGCTTTGATCACGAGCTTTGTTTTGGAAGGAGCCCGTGCTGGTAAAACAGTCTCTGAATTGATGGATGAAGGACGCCAAGTTTTGACTCGCGAAGATGTCATGGAAGGTGTACCTGAAATGATCCCAATGATCCAAGTTGAAGCAACTTTCACAGATGGTACTAAATTGGTAACGATCCACGATCCGATCCAATAAAAATGTGAGGAGGAATTAAGATGGTTCCAGGAGAATATAAATTAGCTGATGAACCGGTATTATGTAATGACGGCTACGAAGCTATCAAAATGGAAGTTAAAAATGTCGGTGACCGTGCAGTTCAAGTGGGTTCTCACTTCCATTTCTATGAAGCAAATGAACGTGGGTTACAATTTGATCGCGATAAAGCTTGGGGCAAACGTTTAGATATCCCAGCGGGGACAGCTATTCGTTTTGAACCAGGTGAAAAGCGTACGGTATCATTGATCGACATGGGTGGTAAGCGTCGTGTCTTTGGTTTCAATGATAAAGTCGATGGTTACTTAGATAACGATAACCGTGGTCTACATCACAAGTTAAGCTAAGAAAAGAGGAATAGTAATGAGTTTCAAAATGGACAGAAAACAATATTCCCAAATGTTTGGTCCAACTGTAGGTGACAGTGTACGCTTAGGTGATACAAATCTTTACGCAGCTGTTGAAAAAGACTTAACAGTACATGGCCAAGAAAGCAAATTTGGTGGCGGTAAAGTTTTACGTGATGGTATGGGGGTCAACGCAACTGAAATGCGTAAGGATAACCCACTTGTTGCTGATACGATCATTTCTGGGGCAACGATCATCGATTATACCGGTATCATCAAAGCTGATATTGGGATCAGAGATGGTAAGATCTTAGCCATCGGTAAGGGTGGTAACCCAGATAATATGGACAATATTGACTTTGTTGTTGGCGCAAGTACTGAAGCGATCTCAGGTGAAGGCTTGATCGTCACAGCTGGTGGGATCGACTTACACGTTCACTACTTATCACCTGGTTTGACGCATGCAGCGTTAGATAATGGGATCACAACTTTATTTGGTGGTGGTACTGGCCCAGCTGATGGTTCTAACTCCGCAACTTGTGCTCCCGGTGCATATCATATCCACCGCATGTTACAAGCAACAGATTCAATGTCTGTAAATTTAGGTGTCATGGCTAAAGGTTCAGGTGATGTTCCGGATACTATTGGAGAACAAATCGAAGCAGGGGCTTGCGCGATCAAGACACATGAAGATTGGGGCGCAACAGCTGCTGGTATCGATAATTCACTTAAAGCAGCTGATAAGTATGACGTTCAATTTGCGGTACATACTGACTCACTAAACGAAGGCGGTTTTGTCGACAATACGATCGATGCTTTCAAAGGCCGGACTGTACACACCTTCCACACAGAAGGTGCTGGCGGTGGGCATGCGCCTGACATTATGGTCGTAGCTGGTCAAAAGAACGTTTTGCCATCATCGACTAACCCAACGAACCCATATACTGATAATGAGATCGATGAATTATTTGATATGGTCATGGTTTGTCATAACCTCGATCCTAAAGTCCCAGAAGATGTGGCCTTTGCTGAATCACGTGTCAGAAAGCAAACGATCGCTGCTGAAGACGTTTTACATGATATGGGTGCCTTGAGCATCATGACTTCAGATGCGATGGCTATGGGACGTGTCGGTGAAGTTGCTATGCGCTGTTGGCAATTAGCTGACAAGATGAAAGCTCAACGTGGTAGTCTTGAAGGCGATAGTGAATATAACGATAACAATCGGATCAAACGTTACGTTGCTAAATACACGATCAACCCAGCGATCGTTAATGGTGTCGCTGATTATATCGGTTCAGTTGAAGTTGGTAAATTTGCTGACTTAGTTATTTGGGAACCAGATAAATTTGGGACAAAACCAAAGATGGTCTTAAAGGGTGGCATGATCACTTACGGTGTTATGGGTGATGCAAGCTCAAGTTTGCCAACACCAGAACCACGGATGATGCGTGACCTTTATGGTGCCTTTGGTAAAGCTGTCGGTTCAACAAACATTACTTTTGTTTCGAAATACGCTTATGACCATGGTATCAAAGAAGAATTGGGCTTAGATAAGATCGTCTTGCCTGTTCACAATACACGTAATTTGACAAAACGTGATATGAAGTTAAACAACTATGTGCCAAGCACGATCAAAGTTGATCCACATACCTTTGATGTTACGATCGATGGTGAATTGATCACTTGTGATCCTATCAAGACTGCATCATTGGCACAACGTTACTACCTCTTCTAAAATTTAGTTTTTTCAAGTTATCGGTATAGATTTAAATATGATTTAAAACAAAGGCCAAGATGAGTCTTGACCTTTGTTTGGGTAATAATGGAGGAATTTAACATGATTTTAACAGAAGTGTTTGCTAACGTTGAGGATATCAATGATCTAGAACAATATCACATTGAGACTTGTATGGTAAAAAGCGATGATCTGATGAAGCGTATTTTACGCGTGACCTCTGATCATGGTAATGATTATGGGATCCGATTAGCTGAAGATAGCGAAGGTTTAGAAAATGGTTCAGCCTTCAAGGTAGGGCACCGTCGCTTGCTAGTTTTAAGCGTGATCCCAGATGAGATCATTAAAATTGCGCCTAAAGATATTGATGAAATGGGTGTGATCGCACATATGCTTGGTAATTTGCATAAACCAGTTCAAGTCGAAGCTGGAAAGATCACTTTGCTGTTTGATCCTGTTGTGGTTAAGACTTTAGATCAAAAACAAGTTGAATATACAGTAGAAAAGGCGCAATTAGCTGAACCATTGCGCTATGTGGATCTGACAAATGGAAAATAGGCCACGATTAAGCACACTTTTGGATTATTTAGAGGTTTTTCAAATTTGTGATTCCACTTTCCCGATCGGAACTTTTAACCACTCTTTCGGGATGGAAAACTATCTACATGATCGCAAAATCAAGCACACACCCGAATTTCAACAATGGTTTGAAAATTATTTCAAATCACAATTTAAATACGGTGAAGGTTTATTGACTGTATTATGTTGGCAAGCTTTAAAAGCTGGTCAGATCGAAAAATTGTGGGAATATGACGAAATTATTACCCATTCAACTTTGGCATTGGAAACGCGCAATGGTCAAAAATTGATCGCTAAGCAAATGCTAGCTTTGATCAAGCAAATGTATGGTGAGATAAAGCCATTGGACATTTATGAAAAAAAGATCAAAACTGGTGAACTTGCAGGTAATCCAGCGATCGTCTTTACGGTTTTTGCATACTATCAAAAGATGCCATTAATGGATACTTTTTTAATGTATGGTTATAGTATTGGTTCAACAATGGTCCAAAATGCTGTTCGCGCAATTCCATTAGGACAACGGGATGGACAAGTGGTATTGAACAATATTATCAAACTTTTAGGAAAACTCTATCCAGAAGTTGAAAAATTAGATGGATCGTATTTAGGAGCTAATGTTCCGGGACTTGAATTAGCTCAGATCAAACATGAAACACAAGGCTCAAGATTATTTATGTCTTAGGGGGATCAGAAAATGAAAAAAGCAATTAGAATCGGTGTTGGTGGCCCTGTTGGTTCAGGTAAGACGATGTTGATCGAACGGTTAACACGAGCAATGCATGATGATTACAATATGGCAGTCATTACAAATGATATCTACACTAAAGAAGACGCAGAATTCATGGTCAAAAATTCAGTTTTAGATGAAGATCGGATCATCGGTGTTGAGACCGGTGGTTGTCCACATACCGCTATTCGTGAAGATGCTTCAATGAACTTGGCTGCGATCGATGAATTGGAAGAACGCTTTGATAATGATCTAGATATCATCTTTGTTGAAAGTGGTGGTGATAACTTAGCAGCCACATTTAGTCCAGAATTGGTCGATTTTTCGATCTATATCATTGATGTGGCTGAAGGTGAAAAGATCCCACGTAAAGCTGGCCAAGGGATGATCAAGTCTGATCTATTTATCATCAATAAGATCGATCTAGCTAAATATGTCGGCGCTGATCTCGATCGAATGAAGAGCGATTCAGAAATGTTTAGAAGTGATGGTACATTCTTGTTTACTAACTTGAAAAAGGATGAAGGTCTACAAGATGTCATCGCTTGGATCAAAAAGAATTGTCTATTAGAAGATTTAGAAGAAGTCAAGAACTAGAGGAAAACAGATGAATAAGAAATATGATGGTGTGATCGAGATGCGCTTTTTACCGCGCAATGGGCGTACGATCGCGCAGAAATTATATCATAAGGGAAATTCACGTATTTCCTCGGTTATACCGACGACCGAAAACCAATTGCCTTACTATTTCTTGATCTCTACCGGTGGTGGTTTCACAGAAGGTGAGCAATACCAAGTCAAGATCACACTTGAAGATGGTGCTCATGCAGTTTTGACAACGCAGACACCAAATTATGTATATAAGTGTGAAAATTTACGCCAAACGTGTCAAGAAACACAGATCAAACTCGGACAGGGTGCTTTTTTGGAGTATTACATGGATGAAGTTATCCCATATAAGAATGCCTATTATCGCCAGTTTATGGACCTTGATCTAGCTGAGGATGCTTCCTTGATCTTGACCGATGGTTTGACTAGTGGGTGGTCACCAGACGAGAAGCCATTTCAGTATCGTGATGTTGGCATGCGGACGCGGATCAAAGTTGCAGGTAAATTAGTGTATAATGATTACTTGTTGTGTACGCCTCAAGTCGATGAACTAGCCGAATTAGGTTATTTTGAAGGATATACTAACTTTAACTCAGTTGTTTTGATCGACAAAAATATCGACCAAGATTTTGTGAAAAGGGCTCGTGAGATGATCAAACTCCCTGAAGCTGATCTTTCATTTGGGATCTCGTTATTGGAAGAAAATGGTGCGGTCTTACGGATCTTAGGATATGATGGTTATACCAATCGTCAGATTCAAAATCAATTTATCGAATTTTATCGTGAAGAATTTAAGGGCTGTGCTCCTTTGAAACTTCGGAAAAATGATCGGGCGTATAATTAATTGGAAAAGAGTGAATGATCGTGACAGGAACTTTTTGGTTAGGCTTTGGTGCTGCTGGACTAGGTGCTTTTTTTGGTGGTTGTCTACGGAGTTTGTTCTCTGATTGGTTCAATCATGCTAAGGCTTATCTTCCTTATGGTACATTGGCTGCCAACTTACTAGGCTCGCTTTTGATCGGGATCTTTGCTGCTTTGGTGGCAAAAGGAGAACTTTCACAAATGGCTAACACATTGCTTGCAGGTGGATTTTGTGGTGGTTTAACGACTTTTTCGACCTTTTCATTAGAAAATCTCAAGTACTTCAAACAAGGTAAAACAGGGCATGCTGTGCTTTATTGGTGTGGTAGTGTAGTGTTGTGCTTAGCTTGTGTATATTTAGGCTTAGCCCTTGGAAAGCTATTTTAGATAAGGATCAGGTGGAAAAATGAAAAAATCAACAGAATTATTGCTTGTTGGCTGTGGTTGCTTTTTTGGTGGTGCCTTGCGCTATGTTTGTGAGACCTTGATCGGACCTAGTGTTTCAGAAGCTTTCGCTATTTTAGTCGTTAACGTTAGCGGTTGTTTTTTGATCGGGTTGATCTCAGCTGGATTATTTAAAAAGACACTTTCAGCTGAATTTGGTAAACTGACCTCAACGGGATTTTGTGGTGGTTTAACGACCTTTTCTTCGTTTGCTGATGGGATCGTCAATTTATTTGATGCTTCGCAGGTGGCAGTGGGGGTGTTATACATTGCTCTTAATATGTTGCTGGGGCTGTTAGCTGTTTACTTAGGTCTAAAAATAGTTTTAAAAACAAAATTTAGTGATTTTGCTAGTTGATCAGAGATAACACTCATTTTAATGGGTGTTATTTTTTTAAGTCTAGTTTTACCTTTGCATTGTACAAAAAGTATTGCTATTATATTCTTAAAGTAAATACAATACAGAAATACGGGGGAAATAAGATGGAGCCAAAATATAAACAGATCCTAGAAACGGTCAAAAAGCAGATCATTGATGGAAAGTATCCTGCTGGTAGTATGATCCCAGATCAAAACACACTGGCACGTGATTTTAAAACTAGTCGGATGACAGTTAAAAAAGCTCTAGATATGTTAGCGATCGAGGGCTTCATCTATTCTAAAAGAGGGTCTGGGACCTTTGTAAAAAAGAATGCACTGGCGCAAAAAGATGCCTTACCAGTAGATAATTATGGAGGCTTGAGTAGTCAATTCAATACAGAGCGGGTCAAAAGTGAACCGATCGTTTTTGATGTGACTTTTCCTACGCCAGAGATCAAGGAACGTTTAGAATTGAAACAAAATGAACCAGTCTATGAGATCTTACGTTTACGTTTTGTTGATAATGAACCGTATGCTTTGGAGCATACATTTATGCCGATCAGCTTAGTACCTAACTTAAGTCAAGAAGTTCTCTATGATTCACTCTATGCTTATTTGACTAAAGAAATTCATTTGGAGATCGGAGGCGCTTTTCGAAAGATCTCTGCCGAAAAAGCTTCAAAAAATGATCTTAAATATTTAGCAGCCACTGAAACTGATCCGATCTTGCAAGTAGAGCAAGTCGTTTACTTACAAGATGGACGCCCCTTTGAATACTCGATCAGTCGTCATCCTTATAATGGAAAGCATGCGTATACGATCTTTGACCGCAAAAATTGAACTAGCAAAATGACCCCCAATAGTCGTCGTTTTAGACACTAGTGGAGGTCATTTTGCTAATTTAAAAGTAAAGGTTGATACATTTCGCTTTCAAGCTTTGAGACAGCATCTTCAAGCAGTTTTACATTATTTGGAACTTCTAGGTCATCTAAATACAGGATCGGTGCTTTAAAGCTAGCTAGATCTTGTAGATTAAAGTCAGCGATCACCAGATCATAGTGCGCTTGTTCAAGATAATCATTGACCGAGATATTGTGCCCTTTACTTAAAATATTTTGGATCTCAGTGATGTATGCATAGCGCGTTGCGATCGGAAGCTGTGAAACGACTCCGATACTGATACAACGGCGCTTCATATTTTTATGGGGATAGATCATCATTTTAAGATTATCGCGGATCGCTTGTAATTTATAAGGATCGAGTTTAAAGCTTTGTGCTAGCGGGATATTTAAGATCTCAGCGATAACCTTTTCTTCAAAGGGTTGTGATGCTTCCTTTTTGGCTTCCAGGTTAAGAATATTATTTGAGTAATAGTAACCGTCAAGCAATAAAAGTTTATTGATCGTAAAATAGAGACTGCTCCGCAAAGCATTGAAATCATTATTGAAATTATAGCTGTTTGTCAAGATCGTCGTGATCTGTTCAAGTAATTGCTGACATTTTGAATGTTTAAACAATGAATTTATCTCAGTGACCGGATAACTGATGATGTTATGGGTGTTTAAAAAAATAAATGTCAAATAGCTGTAATACTCAACTAGATCGTGATCTAAAAAGATCCAATTTTGCTTGAAATAATTTGTTAAAGCTTGATAAAGTGGGGTCACTTTAACTTCCAAAAATAGCATACTTGCCCTTTGTTTACTAAAATAAGTTTGGATCAATTCATGCTTATTACTGAGTAAAGATAGCCAGAGACTGATCTGGTCATTTTGAATGATGCTCAACTGAGAACCGAGTTTTTCTTTGGCATATGCTTTGAAACCATGGTCAGAAATAACGAGCTTTCTTAGAGCTGTACCTTTAGCATGATTGTTCCAGTAAAAATTAAAATAAAAATAAAAGAACTGTGATCCAGTGCCACGTAACATATTTTGTTTGATCTCTAAGTTGAATTCGCGTAAAAGTCCATTGCATTCGCCGATCAATTTATTGGTAGAAGTCAAACTGATATTTAAGGATCGTGCTGCTTCTTCACGGGTCAACGTTGAGTGTTTAAAATAAAGATCTAAAAGTTAAAAGCGTAATGATGAGGATAAGATCTGTTTATTTAAACTCTGAACTGCTTGGCTGTTATAAGGAAGATCCAAAATGATCTCATGGCGTGTTACGGTCAATAGCTGGGGATCAAATCCATTGATCTGCTCAGTCAGCTGACTTAAGGTCGGAGAAGTGATCTTGAGTGCTTGACAGAGCTCGGATTTATGGATGTGATTATTATGTAAATGTAGCAATAGTAATAAAGAATAGATCTGTAGACTCTTATGATCAAAGAGTTGTTCATTATGCATGGGCGATCCCCTCCAACGATAAACCTTAAGTTATTATAAAAAATTTAAACAATCAAATTATATAATGATTTTAGTAATTTTGGCAATATTGCTTTAAAGTTGCGTGCGATCAATAATTTTTTGTTAAAAAATATTTTGTTCCATAATTTTATAGTTATTTTTTTCATAACTAATAATGAGACAATAAATTTTTTAAATTTATATAAATTAGTGTTTTTTTGGCTTGATTTGATTTTAAAAGGGGTACCAACTATAGAAAATGAAGAGCTTTGAACAGTGAATATAAATTTTTTGAGTAAAGAAAATGTTTGATCTTTAAGGAAAAACACGTTTTTTTGAGATCAAATAAAAACAAAGAATATTTTAAGGAGGTATTATGGCGTAGATTATTACTTGTAAGGCATGAGAGTGTCAGATTGATTTGATAATTTACGTTAACTATTGTACGTTTAGTTGTTATTGCACGGTGCAAGTATCAATGTATATCCTCATAAAGACGATGATAGTTGGCTAAATCGTGATCTAACGTGGGGACGAGCAATGACTAAGAATGAAACTTTGGTACTAGGCATTTGTGGGCCAGTAGGTGTTGGTAAAACTTTATTGATCAAACGTATCCAGGCGATGCTTATTGAGTGCCACTCGCTAGCTACGTTAAGTGATGGTGTTTTTACAGTAAAGGATCTAAATTACGTCCCACCCTTAAATATGGGACTAGCAGATGAGTTGGATCAATTGCGTCTTAGTGGTAAAATTAACTTGGCTTTGATCGAAAGACCGAGTCGCTATTTGATCTCAGTGGATGCAACGTTATATTTGATCGATGCTAATGCAAGTGAGTTGTGTTCAACTTTAAATGCTGACTTGCTTTTAGTAAATAAGATCGATCTAGCTACATATCGTGGAGTTGATCTAGCTAAATTACGGGCTGAAATAGTAGCTAAACAGCGACAAACGACGATCTTGATGACTGATCTAAAAGATAATCAAGGTGTCCAAAATATCATTTGTTGGATCGAAAAAACTCTGACTACATTACAGAAAGAAGCGAGATAGATATGTGTACTGCAGTATCATTTAAAACAAAGGATCATTATTTTGGGAGAAATTTTGACTATGAGCTCTCTTATGGTGAAAAAGCTGTTATTGTTCCACGTAATTATGTTTTTGAATTGCGAAAATTACCGGCTTTGAGCAAACATTATGCAATGGTCGGATTGACTTCAGTTTTTGACAATACGCCACTTCTTTATGATGCCGTCAATGAGTATGGCTTAGCTATGGCTGGTTTGAACTTTGAAGGCAATGCAGTTTTTTATGATTTTGATCCTGATATGGATAATGTGACTCCGTTTGAATTTATCCCATATATTTTAGGACAATGTAAAAATGTGGCCGAAGCTAAGCAAATGTTGACTAAGATCAATTTAGTCAATGAAGCTTTTAGTGCTGAACTACCCTTAGCTCCATTGCATTGGATCATCAGTGACAGTGAAGACAATACGATCGTGGTCGAGACTTTGGCTGATGGTATGAAAGTATATGATGATCCAGTTGGGGTGATGACCAATAATCCAACGTTTGATAAACAACTCTTTAATTTGAATAAATATCGAGGTCTATCAGCTAAAACACCTGAGAATACTTTTGATCCAACTGTTGATCTACCAGCATACAGTCGTGGGATGGGAACTTTAGGTCTTCCAGGCGATCTGACTTCGAGCTCGCGTTTTGTCAAAGCTGCTTTTGTTAAAGCACATTCAGTTTGTGAGGTAGATGAAAGTTCAAGTGTCAGTCAAGGATTCCATATTTTAAGTGCGATCGAACAACAACGAGGCTGTTGTGAAGTAGGTGAAGGAAAGTATGAATATACGATCTATTCTGCTTGTTATAACAAAGATAAAGGGGTCTTATATTATAAGACGTACGAAGATAGTCAGATCACGGCTTTAGATATGCATAAAGCTGATCTAGAAAGTGATCGTTTCTCCCTTTATCCTTTGAGCCAAACACAACATTTCAATTACGCTAACTAAAAAGAGGCTGTGACAAAAACTAGTATTTTCAGGGTAAAGAAAGACATCTTCAAAATTTGAAGATGTCTTTTACTTATGTCACAGCCTCTTTTTAGTTGTCTTTAGGAAGATCTAGATAACATTTTGCTAGGTCTAAGGTATAACTGATATCTTCGTTTCCCCGTAGCGTACCAAACATATCGGTAGCATAGACGATAAGGCCTAGGCGCCGACCAGTAGGTAACTGATAGTGTGTTGGCTGTAGTGTTACTTCAAGTTGATAGAATTTATCAGCTAAAAGCTCATCATTTCGCCAAAGTTTTGTGCGATTTTGTAAGTTGATATGTCCTTTACTGATGAGTTTAAAGGGAGTATCTTTTCCTAGCGTAAATTCAACAAGATCATTTTCACGCCAATTATAGCCAGCCAAGATCCCCTTAGGCTCAAGTACAGTAGGGCTCTCATTCAAGCGTTTAGCTTTACCAAGATCAACGAGCATGAAACTGAGTAGACCGTGATCAGTGGAGCAAGCCACTTTCATATTGAGTTTAGGCGCACCGCTGATGATCAATGGCTGCTTGAGGGGAGCTGTTTGAAATTTTAAGCGAGCTTTCTCAAGGGGTGAAGCTTCAGAACTAACGAGATCATTTTTCCAAAGGTCAAGATCAGCTTGATAGTTAGCGAAAGCCTTAGGTGTTAGTTGATCGTTAAAGGCTAGAGTCCCTGTTTTTTGGGTATCAGCTAGTTGACCAGCTTGTGTCAGCCAAAGTTTAGTTGTAGTCATCGCTTGCCAAGTCGGATAAGTTTTCCAAGTATTAGGCTCAACATTATCTTGGATCAAAACATCAGGCAAAACAGTTGTAGCTTGATTATCGATTCCATAGAGTTTATGTGACAACCAAAGATTCATCATATCGGTAAAATCAAGTGACTGAAAATTATTGATATAAATATGTTGTCCTTGATGTAAGATCAATTTGGTTTTGATCGGCAGATCTTGGAGGGCTTGATAGAGATTGAAGACATTACGTGGTTTAACGTTCCAGTCATTCAAACCATGTACTAAGACAACATCGCATTTGATGTTAGCGACGTTGTTTAGATAGTTACGTTCATCCCAAAAACGATTATAATTTCCGGTTTGGCGATCTTGGCCGGCAGTGATCGAGTCCAATTGTATTTGCCATTTGGAAGCGATTTTTTTGTATTGCGCCAGATCTTTGCGCCGACTAAAGCATTCTTGGGCTAAGACATCGGCATCTTCGCCAACATAGCCATCGGGTGAAACAACTAGCCCACCATCACGATAATAATCATACCAACTGGAGATCGCTGCTTCTGAAATGATCGTTTCTAAGCCTTCGATCCCAGTAGTTGCAGCTGCAGTGGCTAAAGTTCCAAGATAGGATTTTCCGGTCATTGCAACTTTTTTATTGCACCACCAGGCCTTGATCTCGATATTTTCACTGCGATTAGTGAAGGCCCGGCGTTTTCCGGTCAACCACTCGATGATCGCAGTCGTTGAGCTAGTTTCTTCTTGCGAGCCACAAGTACGAAAACCTTCTGAATCGCGTGTTCCGATCCCTGCGGCATAGACGACTCCAAAACCACGCGCCAAAAAGTAGTCGTTTAGAGTGTAGCTCAATTCACGGTCAAAAGTCTCTTCAGCTCGTGTTGAACGTCCGGCAACTTCACGCTTAGCTGGTAAGTTAGGTGTTTTTGCTTCGAATTTTATATCAGCATAGCTAGTCGTAGTCGGCGTTTTATGTGTTAATTTCTCTGTGGCTGGATGCAACATTTTTTCGCCTAAAACATCATTAGTACCCTGATTGTAGGGGCTGGCTGTATATAAAACAGGCACTTTGAGACCGTGCTCCGTATCTTTAGGTCGAATGATCTCAACTTTTAACAGATCTAATTTACCATCGTGATCAGTATCAAGGTCGGTTTCGACATAAACGACCTCACGGATCAGCTTATTCGTATCAAAGATCGGTTGAGTCTTGCCGTTAAAGAACAATGGCTTTTTGATCGCAGGTAGATCATAGAACTTTGTGAAATAGCCCAATGCAGCCAAGCGATCAAGTAGAGTCTGCCCGTGTTTAGTATGGGTGCAGAGCAGATCATATAACGCATTGATCAGGTCGGTGCGATCGTTAAGCTGTTGTGCATGGTAAAGTCCGAGTTTATCCATTGAACCAAGCGGATCGTTGATATCAAAGTCAGTATCAGCTTCAAAATCAAGCAATTGCAGTGCTACCAAATAAAAAGTTTTTAAGTCGACCGTTTGGCTTTGTTTAAATTCGACGATATCAAGCGTTGGTGTAGCCAAAAGATCGCTCAAGTACGCTTTCTTTGCAGCTGGTGTCTTTAAATGTGGCAAACAAGCAAGGATAAATTGGATCCAGATATGATTTAAATCATCGTTATGTTGCATATCGCAGTTTAGAAAGCCGATCTGATTGAGTTCACGTGCTTTAGTTTTTGCATCGGCAGCTAGATGAGCAAATTGGTTGATCTTCATGCTAAAAGCCCCCTTGTAGAGTTGATGTGTCAATTATAGTCGTTTACTCATAGAAATACTAGTGGTGATACTCGAAAAAACATTTCCTATTTGTAAGTAAAAATTATTGCCAAATATAATTAAATAGTGCAAAATTATATTGTTAGATACTTTAGATAGGGAGGATGAATTTGAGATGAAGAAACGAAATCTCATGGCATTTGTAGGGATCTTATTAGCTGGCGGGATCTTGGCCGGTTGCAGTAACAGTAATAATAGTAAAAGTAGTTCAGATCCACAAGCCATGAAAGCTGCTGTCAGTGATCAAATGGCAACTTTAAATACAGCTAAATATAGTGATATGATCAGTTTAGAAGCGATGGATAATGCTTTTGAAGGCTTATATCGCTTTGATAGCAAGGGTAAGCCAGTCTTGGCTGGTGCTCAAAGCGTTTCACATAATGATGCAAAAGACGTGTATACATTTAAGTTGCGTAAGAATGCTAAGTGGTCAAATGGTGATCCTGTAACGGCAAAAGATTATGTTTATGCTTGGCAAAATTTGATCGCTCCTGCGACAGCTTCACCGAACTCACAACGGTTAGATCCGATCAAGAATGCTCAAGCGATCCGCAAAGGTGAAATGCAACCAGATCAATTAGGCGTCAAAGCTTTAGATGATCAAACTTTACAAGTTGAACTTGAAGCACCGATCAGCTATTTAGATGAGCTTTTGACAGGTGCACCATTCTTCCCTAAAAATGAAAAAGTTGTTGCTAAATACGGTGATAAATATGGAACAACTTCTGCCCAAACTGTCTATAATGGACCATTTGTTGTCAGTGGTTGGAAAGGGACCAATGATACTTGGAGCTATGTAAAAAACAATAATTATTGGGATAAAAAGAATGTAAAATTGAAACGTGCTGACATCCAAGTGGTCAAAGATACGTCAACTGCAGGGAAATTATTCCAAACAAATAAATTAGATTACACGATCTTAGGTAATGAATTTGCTAAACAATATGCTAATAACCCGGGTTATCATTCTAAGAAGATCCCGTTGATCGGTTATTTAGGCTTCAACACGAAACGAGATATCACAGGTAATGTGCATGCACGAAAGGCGATCGCTCAAGGATTTGATAAGAAGTTATTGGTGAAAAATGTCTTGAATGCGGGCACCCCATTAAATGGGATAGTACCAGCTGATTTTGCATATAACTCTGAAACGGGTAAAGAATACCGCAAACAAGCTGGAGATTTATTGCCATATGATAAGAAAGCTGCTCAAAGTGAATGGGAACAAGCTAAAAAAGAATTGGGTCAAAATGAATTGACGCTAGAAGTTTTGACTTCGGACACAAATGAAGCTAAGCAAGTCGGAAATTATCTCCAAAGTCAATTGGAGCAAAACTTACCAGGCTTAAAGGTCAACTTACGTGCAATTCCACTTAAATCGCGTTTAGCAGCCACAACGGCTTACAATTACGATGTGGTTTATGGAACATGGCAACCTGACTATGCGGATCCAGTCAACTTTATCAGCGATGGTGGTCAATATCACTTGAATACTGATTATCAAAATCAAGAATTCTGGAATGATCTTGATCAAGCAACTGGCGAATATGCAAGTCGACCGGCCAAACGTTGGGAAGTTTTGATCGATGCTGAAAAGCATTTGATCAAAGATGACACCTACACTGCACCTGTTTATCAAGGTGCTATGACCTACCTCTTAAACTCACGGGTCAAGGGCTTGAACATTTCCCCATATGGGACAGTGCTATTGTATCGAGATGTTGAACTCAAATAGTGTTTAGGCAAATTTAATAATTTGAAAAAAGAGCCGATGTAATAATCATGTCGGTTCTTTTTCTAATTGTTGTATAAGTATTTTAGTAGATAGAAGGTTAAGTTTTAGTTATAATTAACTTTATTGAATATGATATGCCTGTAACTATTAGTAGATTTAAGAGAAGAAGGGAAAATAATAATGGAACATTTAGGAATCCTGTGCCTGGTATTGTTGGCAACGGCTTTAGCTGGGCATTTTAGTCGTCGGATCGGTATGCCGGCCGTAATTGGGCAATTATTAGTTGGTATCATCTTAGGTCCAGCTGTTTTAGGCTGGGTCGTTGAAAATGATTTTGTGCATACTTTTTCTGAGATCGGCGTTATTTTGTTGATGTTTATGGCAGGTTTGGAAAGCGATCTTGGCCTACTTAAAAAATATTTTAAACCCTCGATGTCGGTTGCTGTCTGCGGGATCGTGGTTCCAGTAGCTTTTGTCTATGTTTTAGGACGCTTTTTTGATTTTAACAATGAACAAGCGATCTTTTTAGGGGTCACATTTGCGGCAACTTCAGTCAGTATCTCCGTTGAAGTACTTAAAGAATTACGTCGGCTTGACTCAAAGGAAGGGACAACGATCTTAGGGGCTGCCGTGATCGACGATATTTTAGCTGTTATCATTTTAAGTGTTTTGGTCAGCATCTTCAGTGATGTGGCTAAGAGTAGCGGTGGTCATGTTCAGTCTAACTTAGCTTTAGGGATCGCTTTACAAGTCTTGTATTTTGTAGGGATCTATGTGGTCTTCAAGTGGGTGACCCCAACTTTGATGCAGATCGGTGAAAAGATGTCAGTTTCCGCTTCGGTCATCTTGATGTCATTAGTGATCTGTTTAGGGATGGCTTACTTGGCTGAATTAGTTGGTCTAAGTGGTGTTGTTGGTTCATTTTTCGCTGGGGTCGCAGTAGCTCAAACTAGTTACAAGCGTGAAGTCGAAGAAAGTGTAGAACCGATCGGCTATGCTGTGTTTATTCCGGTGTTTTTCGTAAGTATCGGGTTGCATATGACCTTTGATGGTTTCTTATCGGATCTCGTATTTATCATTCCATTGACGATCTTAGCTTTGGTGACCAAATGGATCGGTTGTGGTGCTGGGGCCAAAGCTTTGGGAATGGATTGGCATTCAGCTGATATCATTGGAGCCGGGATGGTCTCACGAGGTGAAATGGCATTGATCATTGCTCAAGTAGGTTACAGCGCCAAACTTTTGACGAGTCAATACTATTCAGGTGTGATCATCGTAATCATTTTGACAACGATCATTGCACCATTCATGTTAAAACAGGCGATCATGCGCCAAAAGAAAACAACTAAGGGATAATAAAAGAGGACCCACTACAACCATTATCGTAGTGGGTCTCTTGCTATTCATATAGCGCTAAATTGTTCTTATTCATTGATCTTACTGTGTTTGATACCGTAGCTAAAGTAGATGACCATTCCGATCGCAAACCAGATAAACGCAGCAGTCCAAGTTTCTAAAGAGAGTTGCGCTAACATCACAGCACATAAGATAGCTGAGATGATCGGCAAGACAGGGTAAAATGGTACTTTGAAACCATCTTTATTTGGAATATCTTTTCGTTTACGCAATGGTAAGACCCCAAGTGAGACGAACATAAATGCTAATAAAGTCCCGATATTGACTAAGTTTGTCAATTGATTAAGGGAGAAAAATCCACCAGTCAAAGCAATGATGAGTGTTACAATGAGCATGCTTTTTTCTGGTGTTTTAGTCTTTTCATTGATCTGCCCTAAGAACTTAGGCAATAGGCCATCACGCCCGATCGAGTAGATCAAACGCGAAGAACTGTAGACCATCGTTACCATCATCGTGAACATTCCAGCTAGGGCGCTGACTGAGATGATCCCTGCGACCCAATTTTGTTTAACAGCATAAAGCGCAAAGGAAACTGGATCAGCGACATTTAACTTAGTGTAAGAGATCATTCCAGTCAAGACGATCGAAACTAAGATGTAAAGTAATGTACAGATCGCCAACGTTCCAATGATCCCACGGGGCATATTTTTAGAAGGCTCTTTAACTTCAGCCGCTGAAGAAGCGACCACATCAAAGCCAAGATAAGCAAAAAAGACTTGAGCAGCGCCGACTAGGATACCTTTAGTACCAAAAGGCATAAATGGATCCCAGTTAGCTGGCTTGACATAAAATATCCCAACCAATAAGAACAAAATAATGATCGCGATCTTGATGATAACTACGATCGAATTGATCGTCATTGAAGTCCGTAAGCCACGTGATAGCACGTAGGCAATAAATAAAACGATCAAAACAGCTGGGAGATTGATAAAAGTTCCATTGGCTGGATCAAAGGGCCCAGTGATCGCTTTAGGCAAGTGGATCCCAAAGCCAGCTAATAGAGAATTGAAATAGGCGGAAAACCCGGTCGAGACCGCAGCAACAGACAGCATATACTCTAAGATCAAAGCCCAGCCTAAAAACCAACCGACGATCTCACCGAAGACGACATTGCCAAATGAATAGGCGCTGCCGGCGATCGGTAAAGCAGAAGAAAATTCAGCGTAACACATTGCAGCTGTTGAACAAACGAGCGCTGCGATCACAAAGGAGAGAGTGATCGCTGGCCCACTGTGAAGGGCTGCAACAGTCCCAGGCAAGATGAAGATCCCTGTACCGATCACGGCTCCGATCCCCATTGAGATAAGATCTTTAGCACTAAGCGTTTTGTTAAACTTGCGGTCTTCAGATAAATAACGATCTAAACTTTCTTTCTTGAAGACGCGTTCCTTAATACTCATAGATAAGATACCTCTTTGTATAATATTAATTACTTTATGATAAGGGTTGTATTATTAAATGTCAATTAATTTTCAATAAAAAGAGGCCACGATCAAATTGTGGCCTCAAGGTTGAATATTCTAATTAACTACGATTATAAGCGGATCTTAGCGTCTAACTTCGCCAATTCAGAGAGTGCATCTTGAATCGTCACGCCCGTTGCTTCAAATTTAGGATCATCATTTGAGCGGGCACTGAAAAGTTGGCTTTTCGTATCCAGAGAAATCGAGTAGTTTGCTTTTGAAAATTCGCCAAATTCCATAGTAATACCCCTCCATTAAGTATAGAATAAAGTTGACAGCAATGTTGTATCTAAAAAAATAGATGCAACATCTGTCAACGCTTACAATTTTATAATGAATACCTTTTTTTTGCAAGAAAAAAGGATCGAGTTTAATTTAAGATAGAGTAATAGGTGATTTTTTTGGAAATATTAGACGGAAATTTATTTATCATTTGTGGCGCTCCTGGTAGTGGCAAGACGACGGTCCAAGAGTATTTGACCGAGAATTTAGGATTTACTAAAGTAGTGACTCACACAACGCGTCCAAAGCGCCACGGTGAGCAAGATGGTAGCGATTATTATTTTGAAACGAAGGAAACTTTCTTTGACAAGCACTATTTGGAGTACGTTACCTACGATGATAATTATTACGGTTCTTCATTTGAAGGCCTTAAGCGTGCTTTAAAACAAGATAAGCGGGCAGT